>NZ_JBITJK010000031.1:0-118962 GCF_044459945.1 Streptomyces sp. NPDC050164 | reverse complement strand
CCTCCGTGCGGTGAAGATTCGACACCTCCACCACACACGGGGGCCTTCGCCATGATCAAGCCCGGCCAGTGTTAACAACGCTCGTGATCAATACACCTAGTGCCGTGCTAGTCCCTGTCACCGAGTCGGCGCACCAGCTCGGCGAAGGCGTCTCTCTCCTCCGGGGTCAGTTCCACGGACTCCGACCGGGGTCCTGTCCGGCGCTGTTGCGGAAGAGCGGGGAGGGAGTGGCCTTCGGGCCACCGGGAGACGTGCTCAGGCATGCGCCCCAGTAGACACCACGGCCCGGGACTTCGGTCCCGGGCCGTGATTTTCGTGATCTATCTCGCAGGTGGCATGAACGGCTCACACGCCCTGAAAGGGGGCGAACGTCAGCTGGCTTACGCGGCCACCGGCTGCTTCTTCTCCGCCGCCGTGGCGGTGCCCTCGCCCGGTGCCGTGGTGGCGCCCGGGGCCGGCTTGCGCAGGCCCTTGAGGACGACCACCAGGGCCGTGGTGACGCAGACACCCGCGGCGATGGCGACCAGGTAGAGCAGCGGGCTGCCGATCAGCGGGACCACGAAGATGCCGCCGTGCGGGGCGCGCAGAGTGGCGCCGAAGGCCATCGACAGGGCGCCGGTGATCGCGCCGCCCGCCATCGAGGCCGGGATGACGCGCAGCGGGTCGGCCGCGGCGAACGGGATCGCGCCCTCGGAGATGAAGGAGGCGCCGAGCACCCAGGCGGCCTTGCCGTTCTCGCGCTCGGTCTGCGTGAAGAGCTTGCCGCGCACGGTCGTGGCGAGGGCCATCGCCAGCGGAGGCACCATGCCGGCCGCCATGACCGCCGCCATGATCTTCATCGCGGAGTCGCTGGGGCTGGACACCGCGATACCGGCGGTGGCGAAGGTGTAGGCGACCTTGTTGACGGGGCCGCCGAGGTCGAAGCACATCATCAGGCCGAGGAGAGCGCCGAGCAGGATGGCGTTGCTGCCGGACAGGCCGTTCAGCCAGTCGGTCATGCCCTTCTGGGCCGCGGCGATGGGCTTGCCTATGACGACGAACATCAGGAACCCGACGATCGCCGAGGAGATCAGCGGGATCACCACCACCGGCATGATGCCGCGCAGCGCCGCCGGGATGTTCACCTTCTGGATCGCCATCACCACGCCACCGGCGATCAGACCGGCCGCGAGACCGCCGAGGAAGCCCGCGTTGTTGTCGAACGCGATCATGCCGCCGACGAACCCGGGGACGATACCGGGCCGGTCCGCCATGCCGTAGGCGATGTAGCCGGCCAGGACCGGGACGAGGAACCCGAAGGCCACGCCGCCGATCTGGAAGAACAGGGCCGCCCAGCTGTCGGCCTGCAGCCACATGAAGTGGTCCATCACCGACGGGGCCTTGTCGACCTCGTAGCCGCCGATCGCGAAGCCGAGGGCGATCAGCAGACCGCCCGCCGCGACGAACGGCACCATGTAACTGACGCCGGACATCAGCCACTTGCGCAGCTTGGTGCCGTAGCCCTCGCCGGAGTCGCCGGTGCGTTCGACGGGCGTGCTGCCCGGGGAGCCGGAGGTGACCTCGCCGCGGGCGGCCTTGCCGCGGACCTCGGTGATGAGTTCCGCGGGGCGGTTGATGCCCGCCTTCACGCCGACGTCGACGGTCGGCTTGCCGGCGAAGCGTTCCTTCTCCCGTACGGGCACGTCGTGGGCGAAGATCACGGCGTCCGCCGCCGCGATGACCGCCGGGTCGAGGCGGGTGAAGCCGGCCGAGCCCTGGGGCTCGACGGTGACCTCGACGCCCGCCTCACGGCCGGCGTTCTCCAGCGACTCGGCCGCCATGTAGGTGTGGGCGATGCCGGTGGGGCAGGAGGTGACGGCGACGATGCGGAACGGGCGCTCCTCGCCCGCAGCGGTGTCGTCGGTGTCGTCGTCGGTGACCGTGGCGGCGGCGGGAGAGGCCGCTCCCGCCGACGCCACGGGGTCTTCGGAGCCTGCCTCGGCGGGCTCGCCGGGCTCGTCGCCGCGGATCAGCGCCGCCGCGGCGGCCGCGTCGCCCACCGCGCGCAGGGCGTCGGTGAACTCCGTGTTCATCAGTTGCCGGGCCAGCGACGACAGGATCGTCAGGTGGGCGTCGTCGGCGCCGGCCGGCGCGGCGATCAGGAAGATCAGGTCGGCGGGGCCGTCCGCCGCGCCGAAGTCGATGCCGTCGGCGCTGCGCCCGAAGGCGAGCGTCGGCTCGGTGACGTGCTCGCTGCGGCAGTGCGGGATGCCGATGCCGCCGTCGAGGCCGGTCGGCATCTGGGCCTCGCGGGCGGCCACGTCGGCGAGGAAGCCGTCCAGGTCGGTCACCCGGCCCAGGGCCACCATGCGCTCGGCGAGGGCACGCGCCGCCGCTTCCTTGGTGTCGGCGGACAGGTCGAGATCGACCAGGTCCGCGTTGATCATGTCGCTCATCGCGGGCTCCTTAGCACGCGTATCGCCCGGTCAGTCGGATGGGCGGGGGAGGGGACGGGGATGCGGTGGGGGGTGACGGGGGTGGGCGTACGGGCCTCGGTTAACGGGGCCTCTCGCCGGTCACGGGCCGATGCACGCAGCTCGACGTACGTCATGACACCGGCTCCTTCAGCGCACGGTCCGCCGGGATGTCCGCCGTGACCGTCACCGCGGCCGGGTCCAGGTCGCCGGGCTTGGGCATGACACTGCCGGGCAGCTGGACGGCCGCCGCGCCGTGGGCGACCGCGGAGGCGAGGGCCTCGGGGCCGCTGCCGCCGGCGATCAGGAAACCGGCGAGGGAGGAGTCACCGGCGCCCACGTTGCTGCGTACCGCGCCCACGCGGGCGCCGCCGAACCAGGCGCCCTCGTCGGACACCAGCAGCTGTCCGTCGGCGCCGAGGCTCGCGAGGACGGCCCGGGCACCCATCGCGCGCAGTTCCTCGGCCGCCTTCACGGCGTCGCCGACGGTGGCGAGGGGGCGGCCGACGGCCTCCGCGAGTTCCTCGGCGTTGGGCTTGACCACGTCGGGCCGCTCGCGCAGGGCCGCGAGCAGCGCGGGCCCGGAGGTGTCCAGGGCGATCCGGGCACCGGCGGCGTGCGTGCGGGCGACCAACTCGGCGTACCAGGAGGGGGCGAGGCCGCGCGGGAGGCTGCCGCAGCAGGCGATCCAGGCGGCGTCGCGGGACTGCTGCCGTACGGTCTCCAGGAGCAGTTCCCGCTCGGCCTCGGACAGTTCGGGGCCCGGCGCGTTGATCTTCGTCAGGACGCCGTCGGCCTCGGCAAGGGCGATGTTGGAGCGGGTGGCTCCGGCGACCGGGACCGGCGCGACCTCGATGCCCTGTGTGTCGAGCAGGTCGGCGACGAGCGCGCCCGGCGCGCCGCCCAGGGGCAGGACCGCCACCGTGCGCCGACCGGCAGCCGCGACCGCGCGCGAGACGTTCACGCCCTTGCCGCCCGGGTCCATCCGCTCGCCGGTGGCGCGGATGACCTCGCCGCGGTCGAGGGACGGCACCTCGTAGGTGCGGTCCAGGGACGGGTTGGGGGTCACGGTGAGGATCATGCGCGCACTACTTCCGTGCCGCCGCGCTCGATGGCGACGGTGTCTTCGGGGCTCAGCCCGCTGTCGGTGATCAGCAGGTCCACATCGCTCAGGTCGCCGAAGCGGGCGAAGTGCTCCTGGCCGTGCTTGGAGGAGTCGGCGAGCAGCACCACGCGGCGGGCGGCGGCCACGGCCGCGCGCTTGACGGCAGCCTCGGCGAGGTCGGGGGTGGTCAGGCCGTGTTCGGCGGAGAAGCCGTTGGCGGCCACGAACAGCACATCCGCGCGGATCTCGCCGTACGCGCGCAGCGCCCAGGCATCCACGGCGGCGCGCGTACGGTGCCGTACGCGCCCCCCGATGAGGTGGAGCTGGATGCCGGGGTGGTCGGCGAGGCGGGCCGCGATGGGCAGGCTGTGGGTGACGACGGTGAGGGAGGCCTCCAGCGGGAGGGCGGCGGCCATTCTGGCCACCGTCGTGCCGGCGTCGAGGATCATCGTGCCCTCGGTCGGCAGTTCCGCGAGGGCCGCCTTGGCGATGCGGTCCTTCTCGTCGGGGGCCGTCGTCTCGCGCTCGGCGAGGTCCGGCTCGAAGTCGAGGCGCCCGGCCGGGATGGCCCCACCGTGCACCCGGCGGACCAGGCCGGCGCGGTCGAGGGCCTTCAGGTCCCGGCGGATCGTCTCCGCCGTCACCTGGAACTCCTCGGCCAGCGACACGACATCCACTCGGCCGCCGTCACGGGCGAGCCGGAGGATCTCCTGCTGCCGCTCCGGTGCGTACATGTCTGTTCGCCTCCGCCTCGTGCCCGAACGTGTGGTTTCAGCGGGAGGCTACGCCGAGATTTCCGCAAAGTAAACAGGTTCGGACCCAATCGGGCACGGTCGGAAACAGAGGCGGGCTCGACACCCATGTGCCGAGCCCGTCCTGTGACGATCGCCGGACGATGGTCAGGAGACCAGCGCCGGTTCCTTCGGCTCCTTCACCGCCTGCTCCCCCTCGACGTGCTGCGCCGGCCGCTTCGGCAGGGCGAACATCAACAGGAAGATCACCCCCATCACCGCGGCCACCCAGCCCAGCGAGTTCCGGAAGGCGTCCGCGAAGGCCGGGCCCACCTGGTCCGGGCGCAGATGGTCGCCCATCGTGCCGAAGAAGACGACCGACACCAGGCCCAGCCCCAGCGCGTTGCCCATCTGCTGCACGGTGTTGAGCAGACCGGAGGCCGAGCCGGAGTGCTCGCGCGGTACCTCGGAGAGGATCGCGTCGGTCAGCGGAGCGACGATCAGGCCCATGCCCACGCCGATCACGACCAGCGGCAGCGCCATCTGCCAGGGCGCGATGCCGAGGCCGTAGTGCGCGGACTCCCAGAGGTAGAGCAGCACCCCGGCCATCATCACCAGCGCGCCCGCCTGGAGCACCTTGCGTCCGAAGCGCGGGACCAGCTGCTGCACCGACAGCCCGGCGGCCACGGACACGGCGATCGAGAACGGCACCCCGGTCAGCCCGGCCTTCAGCGGGCTCCAGCCCAGCCCGAACTGCATGTACAGCGTCCACACCAGGAAGAAGACGCCGAGCGCGACCCCGAAGGCGGTCTGTACGGCGATCCCGGCCGCGAAGCTCTTGACCTTGAACAGCGACAGCTCGACCAGCGGGGAGCCGTCCCGTGCGCTCTTGCGCCGCTCGTACGCCACCAGCGCCGCGAGGACGACGAGCGCGCCGGCCATCGAGACGTATCCCCACAGCGGCCAGCCCAGCTCGCGGCCGCGGATGAGCGGGTAGAGCAGCATCAGCAGGCCCAGGGTCACGAGGGCGACGCCCACCAGGTCCAGCTTCAGTGCCCGCGGCGCCCTGGACTCGGTGATGAAACGGCTGCCGAGGATCAGGCCCGCGACGCCCACGGGCAGGTTGATCAGGAAGATCGAGCGCCACTCCCACCCGAACAGGTTCCACTCGGTCAGCAGCGCGCCGAGCAGCGGACCGGACACGGCGCCGAGACCGACGACCGCGCCGAACAGCCCGAACACCTTGCCCCGCTCGTGCGCCGGGAAGGTCGCGTGCACGATCGACAGCACCTGCGGCACCATCAGCGCCGCCATGGCGCCCTGGAGGAACCGCGAGGCGACCAGCATCTCCGGGTTCACCGCGAGGCCGCACAGCGCGGAGGCGACCGTGAAGCCACCGATGCCGACGAGGAAGATCCGCTTACGGCCGTGGATGTCGCCGAGCCGTCCGCCGGTGATCAGCCCGGCGGCGAAGGCGAGGGCGTAGCCGGCGGTGATCCACTGGATCTGGCCGAAGGACGCGCCCGCCTCCCGCTGGATCGACGGTATGGCGATGTTGACGATCGTCACGTCGACGAGGTCCATGAAGGCCGCGGTCATCACGATCGCGAGGGCGAACCAGCGGCGGCGGTCGGTCCCGTCCGCGGTGCTGAGAGGGGTCTCGGTGGAGGTCATGCCCAGAAGGTAGGTGACCATTAGGTCAGATGGCGTCCTATTGGTGCGGCATCCTCGTCGGTATGACGACGGACACACCGGCCAGGCTGCTGACGCTCCTCTCCCTCCTCCAGACGCCCCGCGAATGGCCCGGCGGCGAGCTCGCCGACCGGCTCGGGGTCTCCCGCCGCACGGTCCGGCGGGACGTCGACCGGCTGCGCGAGCTGGGCTATCCCGTGCAGGCGTCCAAGGGCGCCGACGGCGGCTACCGGCTGGTCGCCGGCAAGGCCATGCCGCCGCTCGTGCTCGACGACGAGGAGGCCGTGGCCATCGCGGTCGGGCTGCGGGCCGGGGCGGGGCACGCGGTGGAGGGGCTGGACGAGGCGTCGGTGCGGGCGCTGGCCAAGCTGGAGCAGGTGCTGCCGGGCCGGCTGCGCCACCGCGTGACCACGCTCCAGGCCGCGACCACACCACTGACCAGCGGCGACGGGCCGAGCATCGCGCCCGAGACACTGACCGTCATGGCCTCCACGGTGGCCGGGCACGAGCGGCTGCGGTTCGCCTACCGGGCGGCGGACGGCACCGAGTCGCGGCGTCTGACGGAGCCGTACCGGCTGGTGTCCACGGGCCGCCGCTGGTACCTGGTGGCGTACGACATCGACCGGGACGACTGGCGGACGTTCCGCGTCGACCGGGTGAGCGAACCGTTCGCCACGGGGGCGCGGTTCGTGCCGCGCGAGCTGCCGACGGGGAACGCGGCGGAGTACCTGCGGCAGTCGATGCAACGGCACCAGGAGTCGTACGACTTCGAGGTCACGTTCGCCGCGCCGGCCGAGTTCGTCGCCACCCGGCTGCCGAAGTGGCTCGGCACGCCCGAGCCGTTGGACGACGACAGCTGCCGGCTGCGCGGGTCCGTCGGGGACGCCGTGCAGTGGGTGGCGTTCCGGCTGGCGATGCTGGAGTGCGACTTCGTGGTCCGCGAGCCGGAGGAACTCGTGCGGGCGGTACGGGAGTTGGGGGAACGGCTGAGCAGGGCTGCCCGGAGTGGGGATGCAGGGGTGATCTGAGGGCGGCAAGGAGTGGGGACGCAGAGGTGATCTGAGGCCGGCCCAGGGCGGTGATGCGGGAGGTCACAGATCACGGCAGGGCCGACGACGTGACCGGCGACGATCGCGGTGCCCTGCCAGCCGGGCGGCGGCCCGATGTCCGCCTGTGCTCCGGGTTCCGCACCCGGGACCCAGGCGGGAGCGGAGCCCCGCTCACCGGCGCCAGGCCATCCGGGCCGGGCCCGCCTGTCGCCGCTGCCGCCGCCCGTCGGCCGTGCTCACCCGCACCGCCCCGCCACGCAGCCCCAGGCCGTCCCGCGCCGAGCCACCCGATGCCGAGCCGATCGGCGCCGCCACCCGGCATCCGCGCCCACCCGCGCCGCCCACCGCGCAGCCCAAGCCATCCCGCGCCAAGCCGATCGGCGCCGCCCGGCGGCCCCGCTCAACCGCACCGCCCCGCCACGCCCTCCCACGGAAAGTCCCGCAGCGCCCTCAAGTTCCGCAACGCCAGCTCCGCCGGGCTTCCGGCACCCTCCACCGGCCCGTCCCCCTCCGCCCAGACCTCCAGGGCCGTTCGTACGGCGGCGCTCGCGACGGCGGCGGCGAAGCGTGACTCAGGGAGGGCGGCAACGTTGTCGTCACTCCCCGGAGTCCCCGTCCTGGTACCCCGGGCCGCCAGCACCTCCGCGAGCGTCCGTTCCGACGCCTGGCAGACCTCCGCCCACACCCTGCGCAGGGAGGGGTTCGCCTCGGCGAGCCGCAGGAGCGTGCGGACCCACTCCCAGGAGGACGCCGAGACGCCGGCGCCCGGGGTGAGGGTGTGGCGCACTCCGTGCTCCAGGGCCCGGAGCACGCTCGCGTCGGCGGGAGCCGCGCGTACCGCCTCCACCCAGCGCCGGGCGCCGGCCGCATAGAGCGGGGCGACGGCCTCCTCCTTGGTGGCGAAGTACCGGTAGAAGGTCCGCGGGGCGATGCCGGCGGCCTGGGCGATGTCCTCCGCGCGGGTGGCGCGCAGGCCGTGCCGTACGAAGAGGCCGGCCGCGGCCCGGGCGATCTCCATACGCGTCTCGGCCTTGCGCCGCTCGGTCAGCGAGGCCTGAGGAGGGGTCGGGGTGGTGCTGCTCACGCTCGGCAGGCTATGCCCATGTGACACAATCTGCCATCTGGCGGGCCACCCCGTGGTTCAGGTACGGGGTGCCCCGCCCTCTATTTCCCCGGTCTTCATTTCCCCGCCTTCCGTTTCCCCGGTCACGCAGAGAGCCGGGCCCCGGCGTCCGGGGGGAGGGACGCCGAAGCCCGGCCTTGGGAGAGTCCCGGCGCCGGGGGGAGTGCGACGGGACTTGGTTCTGGGGGCCAGGTGCGTGGCCCCGGGCCCGAACCGGTGGGCCCGGAAGTCTTGTTCCCGGTGCCCCGCGGGTTGAAGCGGCGTTACATCGCCATGTTTGCGCGGTCTTTCGCCACCCGGCGTACGCGGCGACCCCCGGGCGCACACTCTCCGGCATCCACAGGCCGTGGGACGACGCCCACAGGCCGTGGGGACGGAGTCGTACGCCCGGACGCCCGCCGGCGGACAGGCGGCGTCACGCCGCCGCGTCGAACCCGGTGCTGCGCGCCAGCTTCTTCAGCTCCAGCAGCGCGTGCTTCTCGATCTGCCGGATGCGCTCGCGGGTCAGGCCGTGCTCCTTGCCGACCTCGGTCAGCGTGCGCTCCCGGCCGTCCTCGATGCCGTAGCGCATCTTGATGATCGAGGCCGTGCGCTGGTCGAGGCGGCCGATGAGGTCGTCGAGCTCCTCGCTGCGCAGCAGCGTGAGCACCGACTGCTCGGGCGACACCGCTGAGGTGTCCTCCAGGAGGTCGCCGAACTGGGTCTCGCCCTCGTCGTCCACCGACATGTTCAGCGAGACCGGGTCGCGGGCCCAGTCGAGCACGTCGATGACGCGCTCAGGCGTCGAGCCGAGCTCGGCGGCGATCTCCGCGGGCTCCGGGTCCCGCCCGTGCTCGCGGTTGAACTCGCGCTGCACCCGCCGGATCCTGCCAAGCTCCTCCACGAGGTGGACGGGCAGGCGGATCGTACGGGACTGGTCGGCTATGGAGCGGGTGATGGCCTGGCGGATCCACCACGTCGCGTACGTGGAGAACTTGAAGCCCTTGCGGTAGTCGAACTTCTCGACCGCGCGCACCAGGCCGGCGTTTCCCTCCTGGATCAGGTCCAGCAGCGGCAGACCACTGCGGGGGTAGCGGCGGGCGACGGCGACGACCAGGCGCAGGTTGGAGCGGATGAAGACGTCCTTGGCCCGCTCCGCGTCGGCGACCAGGGCTTCGAGCTCCTCACGGGTGGCGTCGGCCTTGGTCTCCTCGCATCCGTCGAGGACCTGTCGCGCGAACACACCCGCTTCGATGACCTGGGACAGCTCGACTTCCTTGGCGGCGTCGAGCAGCGGTGTACGCGCGATCTCGTCGAGGTACATGCCGACCAGGTCGCGATCGGCGATCTCGCCGCCATGGGCGCGAACACTGCTTGCCGCGTCGGCCGTCTCGCCGGTGGCGGACTGACGACGGGCGACGGCACGGGTTGCCATGCGTGCTCCCTTGCGATGGTGAGGTCAGCGGGTGGTCCTTCGGACGCTGGACTCCGTCTCCGGGACTCTCCGGGACTCTCCTCGGGTGCCCTGCATCCGATGGAAACAACGACTGGAATCAGGACAGAATTCCCAACCCACCCCACGATTTTTCTGATCATGCAGTACCCTGTCCGGCCACACGAGGAGGCGAGATGCCGTCGGAACGTACAGAGGTGCAGGTCAGGACGGGAGTCGAGGATGACCTCGAGGCCCTCACGGCCCTCTACAACCACTATGTACGTGAGACGGCGATCACATTCGATACCGCGATCTTCACTCCGGAAGAGCGCCGCCCTTGGCTGCTCTCCCACCCTGAAGACGGACCGTACCGCCTGATGGTTGCCGCGGACCGGGACTCACAGGAGATTCTGGGCTACGCCACATCCAGCCCCTTCCGGGCGAAGCCCGCCTACGCGACCTCCGTGGAGACGACGGTGTACGTCGCCCCGCACGCCGGCCGCCGCGGCGTCGGCACCCTCCTGTACAAGGCCCTCTTCGAGGCGCTGTCCGGCGAGGACCTGCACCGCGCCTACGCGGGCATCGCGCAGCCGAACGAGGCGTCGGCCCGGCTGCACGAGCGCTTCGGCTTCCGGTACGTCGGGACCTACGGGGAGGTCGGCCGCAAGTTCGGCCGCTACTGGGACGTGGCCTGGTACGAGAAGGACCTCGCGCAGGTGCCGGCATAGGGTCCGGCCTCAGCCGAACAGCACCGGCGTCAGCCGAACTGCACCGACCGCTTCGCCAGCCCCATCCAGAAGCCGTCGATCACCGACTTGTGCGCGTCCAGCTCACCGGCCGCGTCGGCCGCGCCCATGGTCACGAACAGCGGGGCGAAGTGCTCCGTGCGCGGGTGGGCGAGCCGCCCCGCGGGCGACTTGCGGGTGAAGTCGAGCAGGGCGTCCACGTCACGCGCCTGAAGCGCCCGCCGCCCCCAGTCGTCGAACTCCGCCGACCAGGCGGGGATGCCGCCCTGCCGGAGCGCGGCCAGGTTGTGGGTGAAGAAGCCGGAGCCGACGATGAGCACGCCCTCGTCCCGCAAGGGGGCGAGCCTGCGGCCGATCTCCATGAGCCGGACCGGGTCGAGCGTCGGCATGGAGACCTGGAGGACCGGGATGTCGGCCTCCGGGTACATCTCGACCAGCGGGACGTACGCGCCGTGGTCGAGGCCGCGGTCGGGGACGTCCTGGACGGGCACACCGGGGGCGCGCAGCAGCTTCCGTACCGACTCGGCGAGCTCCGGTGCGCCGGGGGCCTCGTAGGTCACCCGGTAGTAGTGCTCCGGGAAGCCCCAGAAGTCGTAGACGAGCGGGACGGTCTCGGTGGCGCCGATGGCGAGCGGGGCCTCCTCCCAGTGGGCGGAGACCATCAGGATCGCCCGGGGGCGCGGCAGGCCGGCCGACCAGGCGGCCAGTTCACCGGGCCAGACCGGGTCGTCCGCCAGCGGTGGGGCGCCGTGGCTCAGGTACAGAGCGGGCATGCGCTCCTGGGTGGCGGCGGACATGCTGCGACTCCTTCCAAAACATGATTCCCTAACAAAACTGTACGGGGCATTTGTTTAAAGTTCAAGGAGGGGCCACGTAGAGTGGAAGACATGAAGGCACCCGCATCCGCAACGACACCGGGCTCCGTCGCAGAGCCTCCGGAACCGCGCTGGCTCACCGATGAGGAGCAGCGCGTATGGCGCTCGTTCATGGAGGGCGTCACCCTCCTCGACGACCATCTCGACCGTCAGCTCCAGCGTGACGCGGGCATGCCGCACGTCTACTACGGTCTTCTGGTCAGGCTCGCCGAGGCGCCGAAGCGGCGGCTGCGGATGACGGAGCTCGCCATGCTGGCGAAGATCACCCGCTCCCGCCTCTCGCACGCCATCGCGCGCCTGGAGAAGAACAGCTGGGTGCACCGCGAGGACTGCCCCGACGACAAGCGGGGCCAGTTCGCCGTGCTGACGGACGAGGGCTACGAGGTGCTGCGGCAGACCGCGCCGGGCCATGTGGAGGCCGTACGCCAGGCGGTCTTCGACCGGCTCACCCCGGAGCAGCAGAAGTCCCTCGGCGAGATCATGCGGATCATCGCCGAGGGACTCCAGCCGACCGAAGCGGGTGCGGACCTGCCCTGGCTCCGCTGAGCCAGGGCAGGTCCTGGAATCCGTGGGTACGAGGCGTCCCCTCCTCGTACCTACGGAGGGCCCGAAGGGGTGTTTGCGGGTACGGCCGTCAGTGGGCGACGACCGGGATCTGCACCTCGTCCGCCACGTCCTCGCCGGAACCGGAGCCGGAGCCGGTCACGGTGGCGCTGTCGGGGCGGCCCGCGTTGATGAAGGTCAGGGCGATCGCGGCGGCCACCACGAGGATGCCGACGGCGAACCAGATGGCACTCGTGTAGCCCTCCACCATGGCCTCCAGCTGGACCAGCTGCTGCTGGGACCGGCTGGTGGCCCCGGCGATGTGGTCCGCGACGTAGGACGTGGTGGCCGAGGCGGCGATCGTGTTCAGCAGGGCAGTACCGATGGCGCCGCCCACCTGCTGCGAGGTGTTGACCATCGCGGAGGCGACACCGGCGTCCCGCGGCTCAACGCCCTGCGTGGACAGCGACATGGCCGGCATGAACGCCGTACCCATGCCCAGGCCGAGCAGCAGCATCGCCGGCAGCAGCAGGGCCGCGTACGAGGAGCCGATCTCCAGCCGGGTCAGCAGCAGCATGCCGAGCGCGGCGACCAGGAAGCCGGGGCCCATCAGCAGGCGCGGCGCGACCCGGGTCATCAGGCGGGTGCCGATCTGGGTGGAGCCCGTGATCATGCCCACGATCATCGGCAGGAAGGCGAACCCGGTCTTGACCGGCGAGTACCCCTTCACGATCTGCAGGTAGTAGGTCAGGAAGAGGAACAGGCCGAACATCGCGATGATCGCGAGACCGAGGGAGAGGTAGACACCGCCGCGGTTGCGCTCGGTGATCACGCGCAGCGGCAGCAGCGGGGCCTTCACCTTGGACTCGACGATCACGAAGGTCGCGAGCAGGACGGCGGAGGCCACGAACATGCCGACGGTCACGGAGTCGCTCCAGCCGTCGGACTCGGCGCGGGTGAAGCCGTAGACGAGGGCGACCAGGCCGAGGGTGGACAGGACGACGCCCGGGGTGTCGAGCGGGGAGCGGTTGCGGCCGCCCTCCGGCTCACGGATGACGAAGTACGCACCGGCCGCGGCGACGACGGCGAACGGGATGTTCACGAAGAACGTCCAGCGCCAGTCCAGGTACTCGGTGAGGAAGCCGCCCAGGATCAGGCCGACGGCGCCGCCGCCACCGGCGATCGCGCCGTAGATGCCGAACGCCTTGGCGCGCTCCTTGGCGTCGGTGAACATCACGGCGAGCAGGGAGAGCGCGGCCGGCGCGAGCAGGGCGCCGAACACGCCCTGGAGGGCGCGGGCGCCGAACATCATCGCCTCGTTCGTGGCCGCGCCACCGAGCGCGGAGGCCACGGCGAAGCCGCCGAGCCCGACGACGAACGCCCTCTTGCGGCCCCACAGGTCGGCTATCCGGCCGCCGAACAGGAGCAGACCGCCGAAGGCCAGGGCGTAGGCCGTGACGACCCACTGCCGGTTGCCGTCGGAGATGCCGAGGTCCTGCTGGGCGGAGGGCAGGGCGATGTTCACGATGGTGGCGTCCAGGACGACCATCAACTGGGCCAGCGCGATGAAGACGAGCGCTTTCCAGCGGCCGGGGTCCGGCGAGGCGGCCGGAGCCCGCAGTGCCTTTGAGGCTGTTTCAGACATGGGAGTACCCACTTCGGGACAAGGTGATGGAAAAAGGTGTCGTTGAGGGACGACTCGACGACCGGCGTGGCCGTGAGCTGTGTGTGATGACTCGGTTGGCGCCCGGAACTGATCGGTCAGGCTTGGCGGAGGTCCTCCATGGTCACTGCCGCGCCCGGCAGGGCGGAACGGGCCGGGGCCCGCAGTCCGTCCAGGAACAGCTGAAGATGACGGTGCACGAAGCGGTCGGCGCTGAAGCACGCCGTGCCGGCCGGGGGCCGGCTGAGCTGGGCCACGGCGACCATCAGGTCACCGACACCGACGTCGGGGCGGAGCTGACCGGCCGCCTTGGCACGTTCCATGACCCTTTCGAGGATCCGCTCCAAGCGCTCGCGCGCCGCTTCCAGATCGGGGTGGTTCTCGTCGAACGTGCTCGAGACCATCGGGCACAGCGCGCTGATCCGCTCGTCGGCGGAGGTGTGCACGAAGCGCTCCAGGGCCTCGAACGCGTCCCCGGCCTCCGCGAGCGCGAGCTCGCCCGCCGCGCCCGTACTGTCCAGTACGGAGCAGACGACCTCGCGTACGAGCGCGTCGCGGTCGGGGAAGTGGCGGTACACCGTGGCGTTGCCCACGCCGGCCCGGCGGGCGATCTCGTCGAGCGGCACCTCGGGGCCGTGCTCGACGAACATCTCCCGGGCGGCGGTGACGATCCGCTCCCGGTTGCGCAGGGCGTCGGCACGGGGCCGGGGCGCCTTGCGCGGTGCGGGGGTGGCGGTCTGCACGGCGTACTCCTGGGTGGTCTGAGTGTGTGTGAGGCGATCCGGGGAGAGGCTCCCCGTTTTATTCGGACACACGGCTAAACGGGGACTGGGTCCCCGCTATTTCCCGCATCTGGGATTTTCATTTGTGACCTGGCTCATGGTGCCGACGGGACCGCTACCGACGGGAAACCCACGATCGGTCTCCTCCAACGCGCGCCCCCACACCCCCCGACGCAGGGTGATCGCATGGGTGCAGCCGGAGACCGGGAGGCTGCCGTGGCGCGGGAGGTCCCTTGCAGGTCCCTGGCATCCAGCCGCAGCCCCAGCGACCCCGGTCATACGGCTCGGGGCCGCCGGGCCGCCGGATACCCAGGCGGCGCCTGGCCGCTCTCGCCTGCGTGACCGCCCTGACCTTCACGGCCAGCTCGGCCGGCACGGCCCGCCTCGCCCCGGGCACCACCACGGCCGGAGCGGGCCCGGTCTCCCTGTCCCGCACCTCCGCGCACGGCCCCTGCCTGATCCGCGGCGCCCGCGAGGTCCAGATGTCCGAGGGCATCCCCACCACCGACGGCTACGCCCGCTCCACCGGCACCGTCCGCGCCCTCACCCTGATGATCGACTTCTCCGACGCACCCGGCGAGGGCAAGGCCCTGGACCGCTACCGGGAGTTCTTCCCGCAGACCCGGCACTGGTTCCGCACCAGTTCCTACGGCCGCCTCGACTACCGCCCCGAGACGCCGATACCGCAGTGGCTGCGGATGCCGAAGTCCTTCCACGAGTACGGCATAGAGCGCGGCGCCCCCTTCGACCCCGGCTACCGCGCGCTGGTCCAGGACCTCGTGGCCGCGGCCGACCCGAGGGTGGACTTCCGCAAGTACGACCTGCTGAACGTGCTGGTCACCCCGAACGCCGGCCCCTCCGCCCTCGACACCGTCCTCTCGGTCACCTTCGCCGGCAACCCCGAGGCCCCGAGGGCCGACGGCATACCCGTGGCCAATGCCTCCTTCGTCTACTCCCGCCAGGACGACGGCTCCGGCTCCTACGGCCGCACCGGCTACCGCGTCCTCCCCCACGAGAACGGCCACGTCTTCGGCCTGCCCGACCTGTACACCGCTCAGGGCGGGGGCGCGGTCGGCCACTGGGACATCATGAGCGAGGACTGGGGCGCCAACAACGACCTCCTCGGCTGGCACAAGTGGAAGCTGGGCTGGCTGGACGCCGCGCAGGTGCACTGCGCATCGGCCCCCGGCACCGCGGAGTTCACCCTGACGCCGCTGGCCCGCGCGGGCGGCTCCAAGCTGGTCGTCGTACCCCTGGACAGCAGATCCGGCTACGCCGTCGAACTGCGCACCCGGGCCGGCAACGACGAGTCGGTGTGCCGCCCGGGCGTCCTGGTCTACAAGGTCGACGCCGAGGTGGACACCGGCATGGGCCCGGTCACCGTCCACGACTCCCGCCGCGACAGCGGGGGCTGCACGCGCGCGCCGAACGTCCACGCGGAGCTGTCGGACGCGCCGTTCGCGCCCGGGGAGACGTTCAGGGATGCGCGGAGAGGGGTCGTGATCAGGGTGGTCGGGGCGGATCCCGGGGGGGATTACCGGGTACGGGTGACGCGGGGCCGGCCGCGGACGTGACGGCACTCGGCGCTCATTACAGGGGTCCGTTGCGGACTACGGTAGCCCTGCGCCGCGACCGCCGTACCGGAGAGCCGATGCCAGCCAAGCCCATGAACGACGCCGCCGACGAGGCCATGCCCGAGGAGGCCGTCCGGGCGGAGGCCACCCCTGCGGAGGCGGTCACGCCGCTGATCCGCGGTATCGCGGTCCTGCGGGAGCTGACCGAGGCGGACGGCACGCTGAGCCTCAGCGCCCTCGAACGGGCCACCGGTCTCGCCCGTTCCACGGTCGACCGCATCACGGCCACACTCGCCCGCATGGACTACGTCCGCGTGGACGGCCGGGACGTGCACCTGGCCCCCCGCCTGATGGAACTGGGCAACGCCTACCTCGCCGCCCTGCGCCTGCCCGCCCTCCTCTCCGCCCGAGCGGACGCCCTGGCCGACGAACTGGACGAGTCGGTCTCGCTCGCGGTCGCCGACCGCGACGGCATCCGCTTCATCCACCAGGCGACCCGCCGCCGCGCGATGTCCCTGAGCTTCCGCATCGGCGACCTGCTCCCCGCCGAACGCACCGCGCCGGGCCCGCTGTTCGCGACGCAGTGGACGCACACCGACTGGCAGCGCTGGCGGGACCGCAGGGCGTCGGACCCGAGGGACCTGTCCTTCACGGCCGTACCGCCGCGCACGTACGGAGAGGACGAACGGGACGACGAGGCCTTCGCCAGCCGCACGCAGGAGGCGGCCGCGAACGGCTGGGCCCTGGACGACCAGCTGATCGAACCCGGCCTGGTGGCGGTCTCGGTACCGGTCCGGTCCCCTCACACGGGCGGCCGCCGGAAGATCGCATGCGTGGCGAGCGTGGTCAGCCACACGAGTCGGCACACGGCACACGACCTGCGCACCACCCTGCTGCCGAGGTTGCGGTCGGCGGTGACGGAGATGGAACGCGAACTGCACCGCACGCCGCCCCCGGAGCCCGGCCCGCCCCCCTCGGACCTGGCGCTCTGGACGGGCGCTTCCAAGCAGCGGCTGGGCCGCGACTTCATCGAATCCCTGGCACGAGGCCTGACGGTCCTCACGGCCTTCGGCGAGGGCAGGCCGGAGCTGACCCTCACGGAGGTGGCCCGGGCGACGGGCCTGGCCCGGGCGACGGCCCGCCGAGCACTGATCACCTACGAACACCTGGGCCTGGTGACCACCCCGAGCCCCCGCACCTTCACCCTGACCCCCCGGGTCCTCTCCCTGGGCTTCCCGCCCCTCTCCCGCACGTCCCTCCCCGAGATCGCCCAGCCCCACCTGGCCGACCTGACGTCCCGCATCCACGAGTCGACCTCGATGGCGGTGCTCCCGGACCCGGGCGATGAGATCCAGTACACGGCCAGGGTGGCGACGGGCCGGGTGATGAGCGTAAACATCACGGTGGGCACACGCCTGCCGGCCTACGCGACGGCACTGGGACGAGTCCTGCTGGCGGACCCGCACAGGGACCACGGACGGCTCGGTGACGAAGAGACACCGTCCCGCACCCTGGCCTCGATCCACTCCCAGGGCTACGCCCTGGTCGACGAGGAACTGGAAGAGGGCCTCCGTTCCCTCGCGGTCCCGATCCGCGACCGGTCCGCAAGGGTGGTGGCCGCCCTGAACACGGCGATGCACGCCAGCCGCCACACCCTGCGCGAGTGCGTGACGGACCTGCTCCCCGAACTCACCTCAACAGCCGCCCGCATCGAGTCGGACCTCCACACCGCCGGCCGCTTCACCCACGTGTCGCTGACCTGACCCCACACCCGGGAGGGCGACGGGTGATCCGTGCCGCTCACCGGAGCGCCAGGTGGTCGAGGTAGGACCGGACGTTGCGGCGGGTCTCCTCGACGTTGTCTCCACCGAACTTCTCCGCCACCGCGTCCGCCAGCACCAGCGCCACCATCGCCTCCGCGACGATGCCGGCCGCCGGCACCGCGCACACGTCCGAGCGCTGGTGGTGGGCGGCCGCCGGCTCGCCCGTGGTGACATCCACCGTCTTCAGCGCCCGCGGCACCGTCGCGATCGGCTTCATCGCCGCCCGCACCCGCAGCAGCTCACCCATGGACAGCCCGCCCTCGGTGCCGCCGGAACGGCCGGACGTCCGCTTGATGCCCTCGGCGGTCGTGACGATCTCGTCGTGCGCCTCGGAGCCGGGGACGCGTGCCAGGCCGAAGCCGTCGCCGACCTCGACTGCCTTGATCGCCTGGATGCCCATCAGGGCGGCGGCCAGGCGGGCGTCCAGGCGGCGGTCCCAGTGCACGTGCGAACCGAGACCGACCGGCAACCCGTACGCCAGCACCTCGACCACGCCGCCGAGCGTGTCGCCGTCCTTGTGCGCCTGGTCGACCTCCGCGACCATCGCCTTCGACGCGTCCGCGTCCGCGTCCAGGCAGCGCAGCCCGTATTCGGTGGCTGGAGACGACCTTTGCGTTCACGTTTCCCCCGCTCGCCAACTTCACGGTTGCGCCCTCAACACTGGCCGCTCAGGTCCGACACGGGGAGGTGCACCGGGCACACACCTGCGAGCGACAACGGTTGCCGGGCCACCCCCTCGCTCCTGGGGCGCGATGCAACTACGACCTCAGCCCACCACCCCACCCCGATCCGCTACCCTGTCAGGGGCCGCCACCTCGGTGGTGTCCCGGCCCTTGCCGCAATCGGGGCGAATAGTCACTCAGAGTATTCAGCCACGGTCACGCAAGGCCCGCCTTCGCCTTCGTGGGGCTTGATCGAAACTCTGAGAGCGCAGGTCAGAGAGGGCGGCCTCGCTGCACTCAGAACGCGCTTCGGGCGATCTGGGAACGCCGTCGGCATCGCTGCAGGTCACAGGCCGTCAGCCTCCCTCCCGCCCACGCCTCTTGGCCGCACAGCCGGCGCCATGGTTGAGCCTTCCGCTCCATGCCCGTCGCTTTCATTCGCTCCGGCGCCTCTCAGGGGCGCCGAGGCGGCCATTGCCGGACTCTCGTTCCGCAGGCGGTCCGCCGCCCGCCGCCGACGGCGGCACAGCCCGGCTGCAGCTCAGGTCACCACACTCCCGGTCAAGCCCGCCCCGGCCCGGGACGGCCTGTAGTGCGTAGGCACCAGGACTGGCGAGCGGCGGGTCCTGGTGCACCAGGCCAAGACGGCTGCAGGGGACGATGCCCGCCAGGGCGCCGCAGGGAAGTGTGGGAGGCGCGCGAGATCTCGCGCATCCCTCTGGTCCAGTGGTGTCCGGAGTGATCAGCAGGTGACGACTTTTCCTTTGGTGCCCCCGGCGGGATGGGGAAGTGTCCCGCCGGGGGTTGCTCATCGCGGTGGCCTCAGAACTTGTGGTGGAGGGCCACGGCCAGCTGGGCGTCGATGGCCGACAGCGTCGTGAGGTAACCGCTCCCGATGCGGAAACGGGGGGCGGCGTGGTTGTGGAGCGCGTTCTGGGCGGCCCTGGAGAGGTCGCTCCAGTCGTTCTCGAAGTCCAGGCCCGTCACGTCGATCATGCTTCCGCCCGAGTTCGACCCGTTGCTGCTGATCGTCGACGACTCTCCGGGGTAGTAACTGTGGCCGCCCCTGATCGCCTGGCTGACGCGGTAGGAGATGAAGTCGGCGCGGGCACCTTCCGCGAAGGCCTGGGTGAGGATCAGCAGGGCCCGTGCCTGGTCCCGCCCGGCCGCCGTGTAGTGCTGGCCGCCCAGGTCGCTGATCGAGCCCTGGATCGTGCCCAGGGAGATGCCCAGGCTGCCCCGGCTGATGTTGCCTGCGGCCCCCTCCATGTTGTTGTAGTTGAGCCAGTTCAGATGGCGCACCCTGGCCCCGGCGATGGTCGCGGGCCCGTGGCCCAGCCGGTAGTACGTGTTCGTTTCGTGGTTGCGCCAGCCGACGATGTACAGGTTCCTCGCGTTGAACACCAGGGTGACCTGGCTGCGGCCCATGGCCAGGGTGACCGGGAAGTAGTCGTCCTGGTTCCGGGCGAGAATGATGTTGCCGTAGAGCCGGGTGCCCCCGACCCGGCCGCGGATGTCGTTGATGAGGGCGTCGTACCGGCGGGCGAGGTCCGAGTGGACGCCGGTCGTCAGGTCGTAGCTCTTACCGTCGGTCGGTATGGAGTCGCTGACCAGCTGGGCCTCCTGCCCGAGCGATGTGTGGTGCGTCTCGGTGAGTCCGCTCATACCGGTGACGGCCAGGGCGCCGACGAGTGCCGCCGGCACGACGGCCGAGGTACGAAGCCTGCGGAGGACCTGAAATCGGGACATTGCGCTGTTCTCCCCGTGCTGGGTGTGCCGGATACCGGCCTTTCCCCACCGACGTTCGCAACCGGAACCTTGATTGGCACGTCCCTTTTGTCAGGTCAATCAATCCTGTGGGCGAAAGGGGATTGATTGACTTCACATGCCGCAACACCTGCACACCACCCGTGGGCAACCTGGGCGCTGTCGGGCGTCTTGTGTGTTCATCACGCTAAATGTCGCTTTCGCCTGGCTGTACGGAGGTATGCGCATGGGGCGCCCGGAAAGACCGCTGGACCCGACGGCCGGCCCCGTGCCGCGGCTCGCGCACGAGCTCCGGGAGCTGCGCCGGACGGCCGGTGGCCCGTCCTACCGGGCCATGGCCAGGACGGCGGGGTTCTCGGCCACGACGTTGTCCCAGGCCGCGGCCGGCGAACGGCTGCCGTCGCTCGCCGTCGTCCAGGGATATGTGCGGGCCTGCGGAGGAGACCCGGCCGAGTGGGAGTCCCGGTGGAAGGCGGCTCAGGCGGAGGCCGCGGGCACCGCGCGCGAGGACGACGAGGACGCCGTGCCGCCGTATCGGGGACTGGCGCGGTTCGAGCCCGACGACCGGGCGCTGTTCTTCGGCCGGGACCGGCTGGTGGAGGAGTTGCAGGAGCTGGTGTGCGAGCACCGTTTCGCGGTGGTGTTCGGCGCCTCCGGCAGCGGGAAGTCCTCGCTGCTGCGGGCCGGACTCATCCCCCGCCTGCGGGAGAAGATCCTGGAACTGGGCTCCCCGGCAGTCCTGCGGATCCTCACCCCGGGGCCCCGGCCCGCCTCCGAGTACGGCCACCTGCTGGCCCCGGCGCAGGACGAGCCGGAGAGCTGGGTGGTGGTGGACCAGTTCGAGGAGGTCTTCACCCTCTGCCGGGACCGGGAGGAGCGGGCGCGCTTCATCGACCTGCTGCTGGCCGCCCGGAAGCCGGACAACCGACTCCGGGTGCTCATCGCCGTACGCGCCGACTTCTACGCCCGCTGCGCCGAGCACCGCGACCTGGCGGACGCCCTGCGCGGCGCAGGACTGCTGGTCGGCCCGATGACCGCGGACGAGCTGCGGGAGGCGGTGGTCAAGCCCGCGCAGGCGGTCGGGCTCCTGGTCGAGCGGGAGCTGACCGCGCGGCTCGTCGAGGAGGTGCTCGACGAGCCCGGCGGACTGCCGATGCTGTCGCACGCGCTGCTGGAGACCTGGCGCCGCCGCAAGGGCAGGATGCTGACGCTGACCGCGTACGAGGCGGTCGGTGGAGTGCGCGGTGCGATCGCGGCCAGCGCCGAGGAGGTGTACGGGCAGCTGTCGGCGGCACAGGCCCACACCGCCCGCCGCCTGCTGCTGCGGCTCGTCGAACCCGGACAGGGCACCCCCGACACCCGCCGCCCGCTCTCCCGGTCCGAACTGGAGGAGTGGGGGGACCCTGACGTGCCGCCGGTGGTGGAGCGGCTGTCCGGCGCCCGCCTGCTGACCGTCGACGAGGAAGCCGTCCACCTCACCCACGAGGCCCTGCTCACCTCCTGGCCCCGGCTGCACGGCTGGATCGAGGAGGACCGCGAGCGGCTGCGCCACCACCGGAAGCTGACCGACGCCGCCCGCACGTGGCTGGAGCACGACCGCGACCCCGGCGCCCTGTACCGGGGCACCCGGCTGGCCCGCGCGGAGGAGCTGTTCCCCGACCACGAGCGGGACCCCGCACTGACCGCGGCGGAACGGGCGTTCCTCACCGCCACGCTCGACGTCCGCGATGCGGAAGCCCGGGCCGCCGCCCGCTCCACACGCCGGGCACGGGCCGCGGTGGGCATGCTGTCGACCGTCCTCGTGGTGGCGCTGGTCGCCGGTCTGGCCGCCTGGACACAGCGCCGGGACAACCAGCACCGGCGCACCGACGACGTGGCCCGCCGGATCGCCGACGTCGCGGACGCCCTGCGCACGACCGAACCTCGCGTCGCGCAGCTCCTGGGCGTCGCCGCGTGGCGGGTGGCCCGCCTGCCGGAGACCCGGCGGGCCCTGCTGGGCTCACTTGGCCAGCAGGAACTGGACACCTTCAGCGATCACGCGCCGGGCGACAGCGCCTCCCGCTATCTGACGGACTCGGGTCGCACGTTGCTCAGCGTCGAAGGCCGCACCTGGCGGACCTGGGACGTGGCACGGCACCGGCGGATCACCTCGGGACGGGTGCCGGTGGGCGGGCTGGTGCTCGGGGCGAGTCCGGACGGCCGGCTGCTGGCGGTCCACGCGGACGACGGCGTACGGCTGTGGGACACGGCCGCCGGACGGTGGAGCGGTGACCGGCTTCCGGCGTCGTCCCTCGTGGACTTCGCCGGGAGCAGCTACGCCGTGAGCGGCGTGGACGACTTCCGGGTGCAGGTGCGTTCGAACGCGGACGGCAGGCTGCTGTTCGAGACGCAGTCGGCGACCCTGGTCCCCAGCGCGGACGGCCGACTGGTCGCGTTCTGCCATGCCGGTGACGGGCTGCGGGTGCGGGACCTGCGAAGCGGGCGCACGGTGCCCGGGCGCTGGGAGCACGGCGGCGAGGTCTGCGGCGACGAGCGGGCACAGCTGGTGCTCGACGACGGGAAGAGACTCGCCGCCGTGAACGGCACCGGCGTGCGCGTCTTCGACGTCCGGACGGGGCGGCAGCTGGCCGAACTGCACGACGCGGGGGTGAAGCTGGCCGCCTTCAGCAAGGACGGGAACTTCCTGGCGACCGCCGACGGGGAGGAGCTCAGGGTGTGGCGGCTGGGCGTCGACGCCCCGGTGTTCCGGCACCCCCTCAACAACCAGCATCTGTACGGCGCTCTGGCCTGGGACCCGGCTCAACCGGTGCTGCGGTATCTGGAGGGCGGCACGGTGCACTCGCTGGACGTCGCGACGGCCGTGACCTCCGCCTGGCAGGACCAGCCACTGGACAGGGTGCTGATCGGCCCGGACGGCCGTACCGTCGCCACCGCCCGGCGCACCGGCGACCGCTACGTCTTCGAACTGCGCGACACCCGCGACGGGCGGCTGCTGCGGACGCTGCCGTCCCCGCCGCTCCCCGTCTCCCGCGACCCCTCCCGGCCGGTGGACGCCGAGCAGACCCTTGCCCTGCTGGCCTTCGGCCCCGACGGCACGTCGCTCGCGTACGGTGTCTCGGCCCCGGGCAGCGAGGCGTCCGCGCAGCGCATCACGATCTGGGACGTCACGCGGGGACGGGCCCGCACGACGGTGGATCTGGCGCCGGGCGGGCCGGACGGGGCGGTGATCACGCTCGCCCTGGGCCCGGACGCCCGCACGCTCTACGCCGCCCGCACCCTGGCCGAAGGCACGCTGAGCAACGAGGTCTGGGACACCGCGCACCACCGCAGGACGGCGGTCCTCCCGGCGCTGTCCAGCCACCACCTCGCCGTCCGCCCCGACGGCGGGCTCCTGGCCGGCGACAACCGTTCGGCGGTCCTGCCCGGCGGCAAGGTCGCCGGACAGGACCTCGTCCAGGGCGAAGAGCTCGGCACCCTCGCCTTCTCCCCCGACGGTTCGCGGCTGGCGGCGGGGGACCAGACGGGCCGGGTGGCGCTGTGGGACGGGACGCTGCGGCAGCGGGCGGGAGTCCTGCCGAGCGTCTTCCCCACACTCCCGGAGGGCATCTCCGACTCACTCCTCGGCGACACATCGGAGGCCGTCAGCGCCCTCGCCGTCAGCCCTGACGGCAGCACGCTGGCGGTGGGCGGCGAGGCGGGGACTCTCCAGCTGTGGGACATCGCCACGCAGCAGCCGATCGGCGGTCCGCTGACGACACCGGGCGAGGCGATCGACACGGTGGCGTTCGCCAGGGACAGCTCCACGGTGTACGCGGGGAGCGCGCACGTACCCCTCCAGCGCTACACGATCCACCCGTCGAAGGCCGTCGAGTCGGTGTGCGCGCGAGCGGGCGGCGGCGACCTCACTCGGGCGCAGTGGCAGACGTACGCGCGTGACGTGCCGTATCGCGAGGTGTGCGACGACTGACCCGTCCGGCATTGATTTCCCTGGTCAGAGGCGATTGATTGACCTGATGGAAAGGCTGGCCGATCAACCCCCCGGGCCTGACGATCGACCCGTCGCTGCCCCGGTCCGACTCCCCCCTCGGCCGGGGCAGTGGCCGACCCGACCAGCGGGTCGAGGAATCCGACGGGAGAACCACCCATGAAGATCCGGAAGACCGGCCGCCGCCGGACGGCCGTGCTGACATCGGCCCTCGCCCTGGCGCTGATCCCCCTCTCCACGGGCACGGCCGGCGCCAACACCAGCCCTGGCTGGGGCGACGACAAGCCCGACGTGATCTGGGACTGCAACAACGGCAAGGCCGACCTGTGCCAGTACCACGAGGTCAACGCGTGGACCCAGCTGGGCAAGCGGCGTCAGGTCGGCAACCCGGTGTACAACTGCGCGGGCAGCAGGGACCTGGGCTTCGACCTCGCCTTCAGAACCGACCGCAGCACCTCGTACTCCTTCCAGCAGGAGACGAAGGTGGAGGTCAAGGCCGGCTTCTCGGACGTGCTCGAAGGGGGCATGTCCGCCAGCCTGTCGCAGACGGAGAAGTGGGAGGTCGGCAGGACCACCAGCGCCGGCACCACGCTCAAGGGCGTCATCCCGCCCCGTATGGCGGGCGGGTACTGGTTCGCGCCGTACTGGCGGAAATCCCAGGGGTGGCTGGAGGTCCACTACGGCAAGCGCAAGCACGACCACTACTTCTGGTACTACCCCGGCAAGGGCTCCACGGGTGTCCGGATCGCGACGCCGGTGATGAACTCGGACGGCTCGATGAAGGGCAAGTGGTACTGGGCGACTTGGAAGTGCTGACCCGGCCGGCTGCGTGATTCGCATCCCCAAGCACCTCCAGCAGTCCCCGGGTACACCCGCACCCACCGGCTCGTCCACCCCTACCGCAGCGACGCCGAGTCGGACCGCACCCAGCTCGACGCCTCACTGTGGAACGGGCGCCTGCTCCTCACCCTCGGTTTCGTCCTCGCCGAAGAGGGGTCACCCTTGCTGAGCCTCACCGCCTGAGCACCCCACCGCCCACCCACCAACACCAGCGCCCGCCCGAGCCCCGATCCGGTACCCTGTGGATCGAGCGCCCCGGCGGGCGCTGCGGCATGTCACCAGGCCCAGCCTGTCCACGCGCCACAGCGGTCGCCTCCAGGACGCTCAGGGCTTGACAGAGAGACCTGGCCACGGGCACTTCACCGAGTTCCGTGCAAGGTTTCGATCAAGCCTCGCCTTCGTAGCTCAGGGGATAGAGCACCGCTCTCCTAAAGCGGGTGTCGCAGGTTCGAATCCTGCCGGGGGCACCAGGTCAGAAGGGCTCGCACCTACGACTTTCGTAGGTGCGAGCCCTTCTGACATCTACAGCTGACATCAACGAGCCTGGTCATTGACGACCGGGGCGTCTCCTGAGCAGGCGGTCCATGTGGCTCATGGCTTCGCGCTGCGTGTCCTGGACGACGTGGGTGTAGACGTCCATGGTGATGCTGATCTGTGAGTGACCGAGGATCTCCATCACGACGCGGGGCGCGACTCCGGCCGCCGTGAGCAGGGTGGCCGTCCCGTGGCGAGCGTCGTGCAGCCGGATCACGCGGAGGCCGGCGGACACGGCGACGCGGGTGAAGGAGCGGTACAGGTTGCGCGGCTCCACGGGGCGGCCGGTGCGAGTGGCGAAGACATAGTCCGACTCCTGCCACCTCTCCCCCGCCTTGGCGCGCGCGTCCGCCTGCCGTAGGCGGTGCCAGCGCAGGGGCGCGATGCAGAGGGCGGGCAGCGGGACTGCGCGGCGACGGCGGCTCTTGGGGTCGTCGTCGTACAGAACGCCACGGCGGCGCTGGACCTGGTGGCGGACGTAGAGGACACGGTTGTCGAGGTCGAGGTCCGACCAGCGCAGGCCCACGATCTCTCCTCGGCGGAGCCCCATGGCGATGGCGAGCACGAAGGCCGCGTAGAGCGGATCCTTGCGGGAGGCAGCGAGGAAGTCGAGCGTCTCGGGGTGCAGCTCGGGCTTGTCCGTGCGGGGCGGCTCGACGAGCTTGGCGACGTTGCGCGCGATGAGTTCCTCGCGACAGGCGGAAGACAGGGCCGAGCGCAGAACTCGGTGCGACTCCTTGGCCGTTGCGGCGGTCGTCTCCTTCTCCAGGCGGACGAGGAACCGGCGGACGTCGGCGACGCCGAGGGATTCCAGCCGCTTGGCACCGAGCA
Organism: Streptomyces sp. NPDC050164; assembly: GCF_044459945.1. Lineage (NCBI taxonomy): Bacteria > Bacillati > Actinomycetota > Actinomycetes > Kitasatosporales > Streptomycetaceae > Streptomyces > Streptomyces sp. NPDC050164. The sequence continues at coordinate 92,770 of NZ_JBITJK010000031.1, read as the reverse complement.
GGGGCACCAGGTAGAGCCGGACGTGTGCCTCGTACTTGTCGAACGTGCTGAGCTTCCGCCGGGGCTTGATGACGTTGTCCAGCCAGTACGGGAGCCAGTCCGAGAGCTTGGCCGACTTGGTAGGCACGGGCACGCCCTGGTCGACCTTGTCCAGCAGCTCGCGACGCTTGGCGTCGCACTCGGCCCAGGTCTTGCCGTAGGCGAACTTACGGGCGCGGGTGCCGTCCGGCTGGAGGACGTAGACCGCGCACTGGAAGCGGCCGTCCTTGCGCTTGGTGATGGTGCCGGCGCCGTTGGGGTTCCGCTTGCGTTGCTGGGCCATCAGGCGGCCGCCTCCAGTTCGTGGGTGATGTACTCGCGGACAGCCCGCGCGGGGATCCGACGGCACCGGCCGATGGTGATCGAGGGCAGACGACGGGAGCGGATGAGGTCGTAGACGGTGGAGCGACCGAGCTTCAGCCGCTCCATCACGTCAGGCACCGTCAGCAGTTCGTCGTCATGCATGGGTGGGCTCTCCTTCCGTTCCGGGGGCGGGTTCGAGGGATGCGGCAAGCCAGGCTTCGGCCTCCGAGAGGCCGGTTCCGGCGAAGACCCAGTGCGAGAGCACGTACGTCGTGTCGGTCTCGGGGCCGTTGGCAGGTGTGGCTCGCGCACGGCGCCATTCGGCGCGGGCGTCGCGGAGGGCGCCGAGGGTGGTGGAGTAGCGGCGGGACTTGGTGGAGAAGTGGCCGCGGAAGCCGAGCATGTGGGCCCAGGCGCGCAGGCGGAGGTGTTCGAGGTCCTTGCGGGCGCCGAGGAACCATGCGGTGCGGATCATGCGGCGGGCGTGGTCGCTGATGTCGAGCTGGGCGAGTTCGGCGGCGAACTTGAGCGGCCGGTCGAGAGCTCCCGTCGCTGTCTCAGCGCCCTTGGTGGCGTACTTGGCGATGTAGGCGGCGACGGCTCGTTCGGTGAGCTCCTGGCCGCCGTTGAAGTCGGCCGAGCGGATGGTGCGGACGTCGAGTTGGCGGCCGAAGGTGTGCGCACGGCCGTCGATGACCGGTCCGTCCACGCGAACCCTGGCAGCGGCAGCGCGGATCGCGTCCGTGAGCAGTTCGGCGGTTGCCCAGGCAGGGGGTGGAGTGTCGCCGCCGCTGGGGCCGTCGATGCGGATGACGGCGTGGAAGTGAACTGCTCCGCGCTTCTGGTATTCGGCGACCTTGGCGAAGCTCACGCGGGCGTGCTCGCGAAAGCGCCGCTGGGACAGGCCGGCGCGCTTGGCAACCTCCCGGCGCAGGTAGGTCGAGAAGCGCCGCCAGAGGGGACCGGCGTGGGCGTTCCAGAGCACGGCGGCTTCGTAGTCGTAGGTGTCCGGGTCGAGCGCGGTGCCGAGTTCGTCGTCGTCCTGGTCGTGGTGGGTGCCGCAGCGGCAGGGGCGCCCGCTGGAGAGGCGGTTGTGGACCGGGCCGAAGCTCGGCGCGGTGAAGGTGGCGAACACGCGAGGGTGCGTGGCGACGTGTTCGGGGATCCCCTTGCCGCCGCGCAGGCCGGAGGTGATCAGGTGGAAGGTGTCGCGGCGGTACACCTCGGCGCAGGCCTGGCAGCGGGTCGTGCGGCGGTTGTTGCAGCGGACGAGGAGCTGTCCGGCCGGGAGGCTGGTCGAGTCGAGGCGGTGGAGGACGTTGCCGATCTCGCCGGTGCGGGTGTCGACGTCGTACTCGGTGCGGTGGCCGTCGAGGCGGATCGGGTGGGTGCAGCCGCCGAGTCCGGAGAGTTGGCGGAGGATACCCGGCAACGTGCCCTGCGCGGCCAGGTTCGCGAGTTCCGGGAGAGGTGCCGGAGTGGTGCGGGTGAAGATGGCGTTTCCCCTTCTGACTTGCTGGGTCGGGAGGAGCAGGCGCCGGGGCGGCGAACTGCTTGGTCGTGTGCCGCCGCCCCGGAGGCCAGCGCGGTTCAGCGGCGGTGGTGGTCGCGGAACATGGAGCGCAGGACGACGGCGGCAACGGCTACGGAGATGGCCGTGACGGCGACGGCCGCCAGGAGCGCGGTGAGGACGACCCCGCCGACGACCAGGGCCACGACGGTCTTCTGATCGATGGAGACCGACGGGAGCGAACGCCGTACGGGCGGCGGCTCGGTCGGGGTGTGGGTGTGCGCGGGCGGCGGGGTCGGGCTGTCGGGGTACTTCGGGAGGAACACGGGTGAGGTCTCCTTATCTACTCGTCTAGGCGTGTGAGCCGTTTATGACGGTCACGCCGGAGCGCGTGCCGGACTCGATGGCGGGGGCGAGGAAGGTGCGGGAGAGCCAGAAGCCGAAGAGAGCGATCAGGACGACGATCCAGACGCGGACGCCGAGGAACCTGACTGCTCCCCAGGCGAAGAAACCGAGGAGGACGACAAGCGGAAGGCTGACGGTCACGGGTCGGGAATCCTTTCAGCGCACGGGGCAGCGGTGGGTGCGGGCGGCCAGCTCGGCGGCGGCGCGGCTGTCGTAGTCGGCGGAGAAGCCGCAGCGCGGGGCGGTGCAGGCGGCGGTGTGCTTCTGCCGGCCGCGACCGTCGTAGGACGTGCCGACCTGGACGGGGCCGATGCGGCTGACGTGGCGGAAGCGCTTCGGTGCGGGCATGGTCAGTCCTCCTGTCGCGGGCTGGGGCGGGGGAAGTCGCGCAGGATCCGGGCGGCTTCCTCCGGGTCCGGCGTGCGGTCGGCGGCTTCCTCGGCGAGGAGCCGGGCGAGCGCCGATCGGCCGCTGACGGCCATCTCGCGGGCCGCTGAGAGGTAGTCGGCGGCCGTGTTGAAGCAGAAGAGGGGCATGATCTTCCTTTGCTGGTCAGGTGAGTTAGGCGGCGATGGCTTCGGCCATGGGCGGTGGGACGCCGAGGCGGGCGCGCAGGGTCGGGGTGTCGATGGCCGTTCCGGTGCGGGTGTGGTGGTCGGCGGCGACTTTGCGGGCGTGCTCGACGAGGGCGGCCGGGACAGCGACCGGAGGCGGGGCCAACGGTGGGGCCGATGCCGGGTCGGCCGCCGGTGGCGTCGGGGGGGCTGGCGTGGGATCGGGCGCGTTCTCCTGGTCCTCGATGCCGTCGAGTTCCTGTTGGTCTACGGCGTCAGTGGTCTCGTCGTGCGCTGTCGGCGGCGAGTGGACCAGGAGGGTTCCGCCGAGGAAGGCGACCGCGGGCCAGCCCGCCACGAGGATGCGCAGCCAGGCCGGTACGTGATCCAGGTCGAGCAGGCCGGCGGTGGCGACGTTCGCGCCGAGGGACGCGGCGAGTGCAATCAGGAACCAGCACCACCCGGCCGTCTTCGCTTCTCCGGAGCGCAGTCGGCGCCAGGCGGCGACGAGCAGCAGGTCGACGCTGATCGGGTAGGCCCACGCTTTCCACCCGTTCTGTCCGGACGCCGAGGCGACATCGTGCAGGTGGGCGAAGGACAGCGCGGCGGCGATGACCGCCTGGACCAGCACCGCATCGACGCGGGCCAGGTGGGCGCGCATGCTGCGGCTCCTTCCGGTTCGGGCATGGGAGGGGTAGGGACGTGGCGTGAGGCGGTCACGCCAACCGGGGTTGAGCGGGGACGCGGGTCAGTCGGCCACTGGCCGGGGCCGCACAGCCGGTCCCGGTGCCTCGACGGGCAGTACGGGCACATCGGGCCGGAAGGGCTTGAGCGCGGGCAGGTCGGGGACCAGGTGGGCCGACTCGCGGCAGGTCTCGGCAGCGTCGCCGAGGGACAGGTACGGCGTGCGGATGCGCGACCAGCCGCCGGAGGTGTCACCGGCCACGGCGAGGCCGGGCCGTTCGGGGGCAATGGCGCAGGCGGCCGTGACCGCTTCGGGTGCGATGTCGCCGAGCGCCATCTTCGCGGAGGCTTCGTCGTTGACGCGGTGGCAGACGCGGCCGGTCAGCTGGGCTCGCAGCATGGTGGCGCCCTTGCCCAGTTCGGCGCCGAAGCGCTGGCCGCAGACCTCCAGGTAGATGCCGGCCGCGCGGCCGAGCTGGGCGAGGCGAATGAGCTGGGTGACCATCTCGTCCCGGCGTTCCTCGTCCTTTCTCGTGGCGACGAGGAAGAGTTCAGCCACCTCGTCCACGAACAGCACCATCGGGACCGGGCGTTCTGACTCGGGCAGTCCCCAGACGTCCGAGGTGATCTCCTCGGCCGGAGTGTTCGGGGCGATGCCTTGCCGGGCCTTGATCAGGTCGTAGCGGTCCTCCATCTCCTTCACGAGCACGGGCAGCAACTCGGCGGCCTGTTCCGGTTCGGTCGCCAGCGCGGAGAGGCGGGGGGCGAACGGCGCCAGCTCCACGCCGCGCTTGCAGTCGATGCCGACCAGGGCGACCGGCTGAGGGGCGAGTCCGGCGATCAGGTGCCGCAGGTACATGGACTTTCCCGACAGTGTTGCGCCGAGGGTGAGTTGGTGGGGCACGGATCGGTAGTCGCGTATGAACGGCATGGCGTCTTCCCGCAGGGCCACGGGCACCTGAAGGAACTCGGTGTCCACCTTGCGAGGCATCCGCACCTGCCGCAGCACGTCGAAGCCGACCAGCCGCAGCTCAACCACACCGGGCTTGATCGTGGTCACGTACACGGCGTGGACGCCCCAGGCGTGCCGCAGCCGTTCGGCCGAGGCGGCGACGTCGGCTGGTTCCTGCCCCGGAGCGAGCCGGAGCCGGATCCGCAGCCCGGTCGAGGTGGGCCGGATGATGCCGCGACGCGGCGGCACGGGCCGGACCTCACGGCGGGTGGTGGCCTTGACCGCCAGCATCCGCAGCCGGGACGGAGCCACGGTAAGGCCGCAGGCCTCCATGACCGAGCCGTAGGAGCTGAGGAGCCGGGCGGCGGATATCGGCAGGCCGACCGTGGACCAGTACACCCCGGGATGCTTGGCCCGGGCGTAGGCGGCCCCGCCGCCGAGTGCGGCGACAGGACCACCCACCTCCAGGAGTGTCGTCAGATCGGTCATCAGGCAGCGGCCCCGGTGGCGGCCGGGAACGCGGCCGGAGTCACGGCGGCGGCGCGGTAGGCGATGCCGTGCCGCTGCTGCCCGTTGAAGACGCTCTCCCACGGCCGGGCCACCAGACCCGGCAGAGAGACCGGAGCCCCGAGCGTCAGCCCCTCGGACACTCCGCTCTCCGGAACGGTGACCTTGATCAGCGACGACTCGCCGTCTTCCAGGTAGACGACGCCGATCGTCATCAGGGCCTCTCCGCTGGTGGCGTCCTTGGCGATCTCGCCCGTCTGCCGGTTGCGGACCTTGGGCTCGGGCGCCTCGGTCAGCAGGATCGTTGCGGCGGAGGTCTCTACACGGATGGTGCGCAAGACTTCTTCCCATCTACTCGTCTATACAAGATGCGGCGTTCGAACCCGGTCCCCGGGAACGGCAACCACCTTGCCACACCACTCGCCCACTCGTCTATACGAGTAAGCGTGTTGGGGTGTACGAGTTCGGAGAAGCACCCCCGCGCACCACCACCGATCAGGCGCTCACGTCGCCGGGAGCTGGTACGACAGCACGTAGGCGTCCGCCGCCATGACCGTGTCGCAGACCTCCACGGCCCGTCCCTCCTGGTCAAACGCCGTGCGGATCAGGTGAATGACCGGCACGCCGGAGGCCAGCCGCAGCGTCCGGACCTCATCGGGCGAGGGCATCCGGGCACGAATCTCTTCCTCGAAGTGGTCGAGGCGGTGCCCCAGCTCCTCAAGCCGGGCGTAGATGCCACCAGGCCCGGGGTTCGGCTCGGCGATCGGCGTACCCCGCGCGATGTCGAGCGGCAGATACGACGTGGCGAACTCCACCGGCCGCCCGTCCAGCAGATACCGGCGACGCCGGGCGAGCACCCGTCGCACGGATCCGAGCCGGGTGGAGACGTCCTGGCTGGCCTTCTCCTCCTTGACCTCCAGGCTGTCCACCTGCGGGTGACTGCCGGCGGCGTCGGCCTCCACGATGAACGCGGACTTTCCCTGCTCGCGGTGGCGCCGGGCGAACCGGTCGGAGGCGAGCCGCCTGACAGGCGGTCGTGGTCGCACGAAGACGCCTTTGCCGTGCTCGGCGTGCACCAGGCCCTCGCCCTGGAGGACCGAGAAGGAGTTTCGAACCGTCATACGGGAAACCCCGTAATGCTCGACCAGTTCGGCCTCGGAGGGCAGCTTTTCGCCCTCTTTGAATCGCCCACGGTCGATGGCCTCACGCAGCTGGTCGGCGATCTGCCGAAAGACCGCACGATCGCTCGTGGGGTCGAGATCGCCGAGGAGGCCGGAGGAAAGAGAGGGCACGTGTACTCCTTTAGGTATCTAGACGAGTGGGCGAGCTTTGTTGCTACGGTGGAGAGCCTAGCCATCCGAGAGGGCAGAGGAACGTGAGCACCGACCGTCCGCACTCCGTGAGCGTCGCCGGAGTCATCGTCGACGACCAGGACCGCGCCCTCTTGATCAAACGCCGCGACAACGGCCACTGGGAACCCCCGGGCGGTGTCCTCGAACGCGAGGAAACCATCCCCGAGGCCCTCCAGCGCGAAGTTCTCGAAGAGACCGGCATCAAGATCGCGCTTCCCGCGATGCTGACCGGGATCTACAAGAACATGAAGGGCTTGATCGTCTCCATGGTCTTCCGCTGTGAGGCCGCCGACGGCAGGCCCACCACCGGGGACGAGACCCGCGCACTGCGCTGGGCCACCCGTGAAGAAGTCATCGAACTCGCCGATGAGGCGTACGCGATCCGCGTCCTGGACGCATTGGACGCGGCATCCCCGCCGGCCATCCGCGCCCACGACGGCGTGAAACTCGTCTAGCCCGAACCCGCTGCACATGGCGGCCTACCAGCACGAAGGAACTTGTATGCACGAGTATACGAGCACCGCCCGGGTCTGGGGACTCACTTGCCCAGGTTTTCCGGAAGAGGTGAGCCGGGCCCGCCGCTGGACGCGGGACATCCTGCGGGGATCTCCCCTGGCCGACGACGCCGAACTGATCGTGAGCGAACTGAGCGCGAACGCGATCCTCCACACGGCAAGCGGCGGGGAAGGCAGCTTCCACCTGGCTCTCGCGGTCTCCCCGAAGGTGGTGGCTCTGTCGGTCACCGACGAAGGAGGGATGGGCACGGCCCCGAAGGTCGAGCGGCCGAGCCAGGACGCAGTACACGGCCGCGGCCTGGGCATGGTCAGCGTCATCGCACACCGGGTCGTCGTCCACGGCAGCCACAGCGGCTACACCGTCACCGCGGAGCTCTTCACGGACGCTCAGCCCGGAGGTCACCCGTGCTGATGGACAAGCCCCAGCGGGGTTTCTGGTGCGAGTGCTGGACGCAGGACGTCAACGACGAGACGGGGTGGCCGGCACTTCGGGCATCCTTCGACGCCTGCTCAGCACCGCAGGCTGACAGATGGGCAGCGGTCGCCCTGCGCACCATCTCACCAGCACTCGACCCGGACGCCTCAGACGAAGCCTGGGCCTGGCTCTACGACGGCCGCATCGATACCCGACGAGCCCTCTTACGCATGGAACCCTGCACGGTCTCTCTGATCCATGCCAGCACCCGCATCACATGGACGATCCGGCCAGTGGTCTTCCTACCGCTGGTCCACCGCCAAGGTGTCGATCTCCCAGCCTGCGCATACGACTTCACCGCCCACGCCACGATGTCTAGTCCCAGGTGATGTTTGACGTTCTGGTCCCAGCTGATGCTTGACGGTGGGCCTAGACACGCCCACGCCACGGACTGAGTTACAACTTTCTCTACTGGTTCAAGGCGGCTCGCTCCGCTCCCCGCACGCGGCCCGGCCCCCGGCCGGGCCTGCGCTCCTGCCTTCGTCCCGCTCCAGCCCGGCCGGCGCCCGCGCCGCACTCGCAACGTCCAGTCACCTGAAGCCAGAGGAGAGGTGCGTCGCGGCTGGAGCGGCCGTCTCTACGGATTACAGTCTCCTCTTCCATCCGAGGCACGCATCACGCACCGCAAAGGGCATCCGCCACAGCCGGGCACAACCTCGAATGATTGACCGAATCGGACGGCCGCTCAAGGGGACCGGGCATGATCCACCCTGGTCCCCCATCACTTACGCAGCGGCAATCAGAAGCAGGATCAAGTGATCCTCTCCGTTCGACTACTCGTTCAATCCCCGGCCCACGCAGTAAGGTGGCCTCCTACGCACAGTTGCACTGTTGTCACGGTGGGAGAAAATGGCAGCCAGCGACATCACAACTTGGACCGTAGTTGCCGGAGTCGCTACGGTCACTGTGGCGGCACTTCAGCTGATCCTCATTCAGTACCGCCGATGGCGCCTCACCTCAGAGCAGAATTTTAATCTTGAGAAAGAGCGTCTAAGGATTGAACGCGATCGACTTGAGTTCGAGTTTAGACGCCGCACATCGAAGAACGAACCAGACAGGATGCTAGTTGACCTTATCGGGCGACAAAATGAGCTTCTTAGTAAACTGGATGGCCTGAATGTGGTTGTGAATGTCGCTGAAACTGGCCACGGCGCGAGCAGTCCACGAGGAGATCACCCACAAGCGGACTATACGTCGCTGATCCGAGAGATTTCGCACAGCTTGAACACGCCGCTTTCACAAATCGAGACTATGGCAATTCTGCTCAATGAGGACGGCATTGCGGCACCCGAGGCAACGGAAAGTCCTGCGGCAAGGATTTTGAGTAGCGTGGAGATGTGCAAGGCCTTCCTTTCGGGGTATCGACAGCTAACGCAGGTCGCTGATAGCGCCGCGAGATGGAACCCAAAATCCCTTAAGGAGAGTATCACAGCAGCCGGTGAAATCTATGCAACCCTGGCCGCAAATGAAATCTCCCTAGAAACAGATATTGGAGAGGAGCTCGGCGGATACCCGAACAGCTTCACTCTGTCTGCGCTACTTCCCCTACTGGAGAATGCATATGAATCTGCACCTCCGAATAGCATCGTTCAAGTCAGGCAGTCATCTGTCGCCGAAGGCTTCCGGCTAGACGTCATTAATCAGTCGGATTCCCACGCCCTTTCCAGCGACATTTACGAGCCTGGAGTTTCGCATAAGGACGGTCACCAAGGTTTGGGACTGCCGGTCGTCAAGCGGCTGCTATCGGCCTATGAGGGAGCGAACCTCAGTCACAATGTGAGCAACGAACAGGCTCGATTCACCATTTTTCTTCCTAATCAAAAGGATGACCTGGGAAATGTCTGAAAGTGTTGATGTTGTCGTGGTGGATGACATCCTGTCGGCCGCGTCGGCTTATTCCGAATTGATTCGAGTGAAGACCGGACTAATTGTCGCACATACGTCGAATCCATCCGAAGCGCTTGAGGTCTGCAGAAGAAATTCCATCAAGGTAGCCGTGCTCGACCAACGGATGCCAGACATTTCGGGGACTGATCTATATCAACGGATGATGCAAATCGACCCTAGCATTCGAGCGATCATGCTCACAGGAGAAGCAAGTGCACAGGAAGTCGGCGCAGCCATACAGCTTCAATTCAAGAAATATCTACCAAAGAATGAGGTGAGGAACCTTCCGGATGCAGTGCTAGGGGAATACGTGGCATGGCAATCTGAATCTGCTTCACGAACTCTAGCGGCAGATCGGCCAACAATCTTCGAGCGACGCACCTCCCTCCTTTCAAGGAATACGGTAAAATATGGTGTTCTGCGCGCAGAAATCGTTGACCCGTCGCATACCTTTTCCGATCAGTGGCGTGACGTGGTAAGTCTCCACGCGGGACAAGTAGAGCGACGGCAAATCCAGGTGGACATTGGGAGTTCAGTTGTCCTCGAGGAGGAAACAATTGATAGTCTGCGGACCGACCTGGGGGTATCTACCAAACACATCGCGTCGATGACCGGAAAGCTCCAGATTGAACTATCTCAGCGATTCCGAGAGACGCACACGCTAACTGCAAGCAGTACACAAATCGTTGAGCAAACTTTCTCTCTGCAGGAGCCGACTGACTTGACGCAACGGCACGTCAAATTTCGACGCATCCTGAAAGCGCCAATCTTTTCCAGAGTTAAGATCGAAATTGTAACCAGCTGTAATTGCTGTTCAGCCAGCAGTGTGAATTCTCTGGATGCCTACATTCCTACTCGTCGCACGGCCCTGCGGCAAATCGATAAGTACAGCGACGGAACTTCCGAGGAAACCGATCTTGGAGAGGTCTCGTAAGGATTTTCGTCGTCACGGTTCCCAAGCTCATAGTATTCAGGCTGATGCCCCGAGTCACTTCACGGTTGGGCTATCGCGGCTTGCTCTGGTCGACGGCACCAATGGCGTGGCTGAGACCGGTGGGAGTACAGCGAGGCACACGCGCGCCCATACGGTCGGCTGACCCGCCATCGTGGCTGACTGTCGTCGGCTGAGGCTCAGACGCTCCGGTGCCCAACTCCGCCAGGGGCTGTTCGAGACGAGGGGACCGTGCCATTTGCGTGCCAGATCCTGCGGGGAACCACGGGGAACAGCGGGGGACTCGTCACCGGTGCGACCGGGGCTCCAACACCACTTCCGCAGGTCAACGCAAGCTGCCAAAAGACCCGAGCTTCCCAAGCTCGGGTGCCGCTGGCCTGCCTCTCGTCCCGCGGTAGATCGGACCGCGCAACCGGCGCCCGGCGCGTACCAAGCCATTCTGCACGCCGGGGAAGCGCGGGTTGGAGTAGCGGGCGCGGGGCTACGGCCGCAGGCGCCTATCACTGAGGAACTCCAGATGTCGCGCCTCCCGCTGGGCGCCTACCCTCATCAGCGCGCGGATGACCTCGGCGAGGCCGTAGGAGCCCGTCGTTAGGTCGTCATGCGTCCAAGTCGTCATCTGCTCCAGAACGTCGGTGACGAGGTCAGCTTCCGGAGTGCCCAGCAGGTGGTCGACGGCGAAGTCGATCCGCACCGCGATGTCCGACCACGGACGGTCCGAGGCAGGCAGGGTGAGCAGCGCCTGCAAGGACTCGGCCAGGGCGCGTGCTCCCTCCTCCCGGTGATCGACGGCGAATAGGAGCCGTGCGATGCGGAGGTGGCTGCGGGCCAGGGCTCGATGGATGCCCCCGACATAAACGTACGAACCCGCTTCGCGGCGGGCGACCTCGCGTTCGACGTCCTTGGTCAGACGGGTGATCTCGGCCGGGATGTCAAGGTCTCGGAGGGTGGTCGGCGAGGTGCTGCCTGTGCCACTGGGCGTCCAGAACGCCGCGTCGAGTGGCTCGATGCCGTACACCGTCCAACCGTCCAACAATAGGTCGACGGTCTGGCCGTGGCTCCACCCCGGATCCCGGTAGTACTGGTTGAGCTGGTAGAGGCGGTACGTCTCGTTCGTGTGATCGGCCACGCACAGCAGGAAGACACTATTCGCGTCGATGTCCACGGTCAGCTCGATCTCCACCTCCTCCTGCTCCACGGGGAAAGAGACGACGCCGATCTCGACGTCCTCGTCCGACGTCTTCGACCTCTCGATGACAGGCAGGACGACCTCCGTGCCCGGGGCTCCCACGAACGTGAAGATGTCGCTGCGCCTGGTCGGAATGGTCGTCAGCCGTTCGACCAGGGTTTCAGTGTGGCCGTCCGCTTCCGGGGCTTTCCGGAACCGGCCCGATGCGGGATCTCCCGTCGGCGTACATCTGATGCCAATCCCACGGTGGCTGAGGTCGAGGAGCAGGGGTACGGCTCCGGTGCGCGAGGCCGAGGCGCCCATGAGGAGTGAGGAATACAGCGCCAGACCCTGGCTGACAGCGAGATCCTGGTACTGCTCGACGAACTCCACATCGTCGAGCATCTCCTCAAGGCTCTCCCGCACGGTGAAGATCTTGCCGCCCAGCCCGGTGAGCAGGACGACGCTGATGGGCTCGTCCATCAGCCAGCTGACGTAGCCGTCGTCGATCGCCGTCCGCACCACCCGGACGAAGCGAGCGGTCAACTCAGAGCAAGCCTCTCGGAACTCGGCGCGGTCAACGGTAAAGCGGCACGACAGCACCTGAGCGCCGATCTCCACGTCCCGGATCACGACTGTGGTCGACTCGTCCTCGGTGAGCAGGTGTTTGGCCCGCTCCGCCTCTCTGAGAATCTGCGCGTCCAACTCGGTATCGAAGGTCACCGCGCTGTTCCACTCCCGCAGCCGCTCCCTGAACAGGTCCGCCAGCGCCGCGTCGAAGTCGAGCCCGCCGAGGTTGTTGTCGCCGTACACCGACTTGATCTCGTGGACCCCGTCACCGACCACAGCGACCGCCACGTCGAGGGTGCCCCCGCCCAGGTCGACCACCAGGACCACCCCCTCCCAATCTGGCCGGTCCAGATGCAGCAGCACGCAGGCGATGTTGGGCTCGCCCACCATCCGCAGCACCTTTAGGCCCGCCAGTTCGAAGGCGCGCAGCAAGCTGTTGTTCTGGCGGATGCTGAAGTTGGCCGGGTAGGAGACCATCGCCTCCCGCGGCAGGGTGCCCAGCACGTCCTCCGCGTTGGCGCGCAGGCTCCGGATCACCAGCGACGACACGAGGTCGGCCGGCAGTTCCCTGCCATCAATAGGGACGGTGTGGTCCGTACCAAGGTGACGCTTGATCGCACGCACCGTACGGCCCGCGGAGTACCGCTCGAGGTCTACCGCGCGTGAGCCGACCAGATAGTCGAGGTCCGGTACAAAGGTGACAACGGACGGCACGAGGCGACGCCCGTCGCCCCCCGGAATGAAGTGGGTGTTCGACTCGTCGTCGGCCACCGCGATGACCGAATTGGTGGTCCCGAAGTCGATGGCGAAGGGCGCCCGTTCGGGAATCTTCGCACTGCTGATGGGGACCACAGACTGCTGCCTTAGCTCCACGCCCACCCGCGCCGACGCCCGCCACTCGTTGCGCTTGCGCGGCGAGACGACATCGAGGTCCATAAGAGCCGCCGGTTCAAGTCGGGAGTACGGTTGCTGCTGTGGTTTGTCGTACTCCCGGGCGAGGCGCGGCACATAGGCCGTCAGATAGCTGTCGAGGTGTCCGACTGTGATGCAGCGGCCATCGTCACCAAAAGCACCACAGAGCGCCTCGGTAAAGATGCCGGACTTCAACTGGTGGCTCTCGTAGGAGCTGGTGCCCGGCGCGCACGAACAGAAGGACACCACACCGGGCGGGCAGAGCCGCTCGACGTCCACCTTTCGCGCCGTCGCGAAGAGCGACTTGCCGCCGGCGAGGGGGGTGCGGCAGGCGTCTAAGAGCAGCACCACGTGCCGGGCGCCAGTCGCCTGCAGCATCCGGAGCAGGAAGGCGAAGTTGAGGCTTGTGTCCTCCAAAGCGTCGGTGAGCGCTTCCCGTGTGATCAGGTAGTCTTCGCCGTCCGACGTCGAGTGGAAGCCGTGGCCGCTGAAGAAGAAGTACAGCCGCTCGATCGGAGCCGCTGCCTGCTTCGCTAACCTCGACAGCGTGCGGATGATGTTATGCCGGGTGGGCTCGGAGTCGAGCAGTCCGTCAGCGAAGGTGAAGAGAGCGTCCTCGGGGATGTCCATGGAGTCCCTGAACACCTCGCGAATACGCAGCGCGTCCAGATGGGCGAATTGCAGATTCGCGATGTCATCGTCCTCGTAGCGCGAGCAGCCGACGGCTAGGGCCACATTCAAGGTGTGCCGCCCTACCGACGCTGGAAAATCAGTTTCATGCCCCCGTTGATCTCGGCGGAGGTGGCACCTACCAACCGCACCTCCCCCTTGCCAGTGACCTGAACATGGACTTCCAGGCCGGTCAGTTCGAGTGTGTCAGAGGCGGTGGATGCCTGGTCGAAGACCCCGCCGACATACTGGCAGAGATCAGCGACGCCTCGGGCGAGGACGTCGGTGCTGATTCGAGTGACGTGGGTTACCGCCGTCCGGGTGCGGGAGAACACAGACTTCTCGCCGTCATCGACGCCGTAGTCCACGGTGATGACGGGCACTTCTGCGTCGGGCTGCTCGCTGTTCATGCCCACAGTCTTGCTGGTCGACATGCCCCGGAGGGGCCGTTTCGTTAGTTTCTTCGCTACGTGACCCGACAGGTGTTGGCACCATCGCTCCATTGGCGCAGCATTCTGACGCTCTCGTCGAGGGACCAGCGGGTGGACCGACCGTGATCGCTGCCGTCTCAGTTGCGCATGAGCATTGACAACGCGCCCCAACGAGTACGGCCTCTGCCACTGTGCGGTTCGCACCACAAGCGCACCAGATCGGGCGGGGAACAGCGGGGAATCACGGTGAACGCGGTCAAGCCCAATGGTGCTGCGCCATGACCGTTCGCCCAGGTCACCGCCCAAGCCCAGCCTCAAATGATCGCAGCTTCCCAAGCTGATGGCCCGGTAGCTCAGTACGGCCGCGGAATGTCGTGCTCGCCCAACGCAGCCTCGTACCGCGCCAGCAGAGCATCCAGGTTTGCGAGAAGTAGGCCAGCGGAGTCCCGAGCCTCCTCCAGGTTGCCTCGCTCGCATGCCTCCACCACCTCGGCCACGTCACTGCGGAGGATGTGAAGGGAGTCGCCCTGCACCAAAACCCCGGGGAACCGTCGGCCGGGGAGGCGAACCACTGCGTCGTTGCTGCCATCCGTGAACAGCTCGGCCTCTATGCGCTCCATCGGACCATCCAACCTGACATCACCAGATGACATCAACGACTGTGGAACCAGGCGGCCTTGAGCGATCACACACGCCAAACCGGCAAGACTGGGACAGCCGTACGAGAGCCGCCCGACCGAACTCCTAAAGCGGGTGTCGCAGGTTCGAATCCTGCCGGGGGCACAGCCAGAAGGGCCAGCTCAGGAGGGGTTTCCTCCCGGGCTGGCCCTTAGCCGTTTCAGGCGCCGTGCCACACGCGTGCCACTACGTCCGCTCGGCGTCCTCTCCGGGGGAACCTGAGGCCACTCCCCCGCCGTCCCGGATCATGGCCCCGAGCCGATCCGCGATGGCACGGTCCCGGTCGCTGGTCATGTGCTGATAGATCAGCGCCGTCCGGGAGTTGCTGTGCCCCATCCGCGTCATCAGCTCCCGCGTGCTGGCCCCGGCCGTGGAGGCCAGAGTGTTGCCCGTGTGGCGCAGGTCGTGAAAGTGCAGCTCGGCCGTGACGCCAGCCGCCTTCCGGGCCAACGGCCCATCTCGCGGTAGGGGGTGGGGTACCGCAAGTCCGCACGGCGCCCGCCATCGAACTGCGCACGTTCACCACCCTCGACACCGTCCGCGGCGATCTCCTCGACGTGTACGCCGATGTGCGCGCCCCGCTCCTCCACCTGCCGAACTACGCCGTCACGGCGTTCGGTGAACGCCTGGACCGGCACGGCACCGAGCCGGGGTTCACAGCCGTCCTCGCCTACGCGGACGGGCATCCGGTCGGCTACGCCTACGGCAACACCATCGAGCACGGCGACCGGTACTGGCAACGCACCAGCCCGACGCCGGCGGAGAAGTACACCGAGCGCTCGGCCGTGGCCCTGAAGGAGATCGGCGTCCGGCCGACCTGGCGGAAGACCGGCACCGCCCGCCGCATCCACGACGCCCTACTCGCCACCCGCAACGAGCCGTACGTCACGCTCATGGTCAACCCGGCCGCCGGGGACGGAAAGGTCCACGCACTCTACAAGGTGTGGGGATACAAGGACATCGGACAGCGCCAGCCGTCACCGGCCTCGCCGGTCCTCACCGTGATGATCCGCGCTATCCGCTGACTGGTGGTCAGCTCCACCCCATCTGACGAAGGCATCCAAGCTGCTCTCCATCCGCTCCTCAGGGCGAAGGGCCAGGAAGACGCCACACTGCAGTACTTCGTCAATGATGTCGAACGGGATCTCCGCGGCTTCGCTGACGACGACTCCGAGCTCGTGTACTCGGATCACGAGCAGGGCTTCGAGTACTACTGGAGCAAGGCTACCGGCGAAGGCACTGGAACCCAGCCCCGCCGAGACTACTTCCGCCTCGGCCGGGCGATCCCGGTGTCGTGCATGAGGTCGTCCAGAAGGAACGCCATCAGGTCGCCTCTCGTACGTCGATCTGACCTGTCCCAGCGGCGGTGATGAGCGCAGTCCGGCGTATCGGTCCCCGGTGCGGGGCGGATGTTCCCCTGTCCCGCCCCTTCCCGTAACTGGGGCACTGCCCCCGGACCCCCGGACGCCCTCCGGGCGGGTCCTCAGTTGTCGCACTGGCACACACCACGTGATCATTCCGGGGCCGTCGCCATGTCGGGAGGGCAGATCCCGGCCGTCACACTTCGCACATGATCAGCCACCCGACAGGCTCTCAGGAGGCCAGGGCGGCGCGTACGACCTCGGTTGGCGTCGTGGTGGGGCGGCCCAGCAGGCGCGTGAGGTCGGTGCTGTCGCTGTACAGCGCGCCGCGCTTGACGGCCAGGTCGGAGTCGGCCAGGGCCTTGGCGATCCCGTCGGGTACGCCCACGCCCACCAGCATCGCGGCGAACTGCTCGGGTGGCAGGTCCTGGTAGGTGACGGTGGGCCGCTGATGTCGCTGATGATCGCGGCCAGTTCGGTCAGGGTGAAGGCGGTGTCGCCGGCCAGTTCGTAGACGGCGCCGGCGTGGCCTTCTCCGGTCAGTACAGCGGCGGCGGCGCCGGCGTAGTCGGCACGGGCCGTCCCGGAGACGCGTCCTTGGCCGGTGCTGCGCACCAGTGCGCCGTGCTCCAGGGCGATGGACAGCATGCTGGTGTAGTTCTCCACGTACCAGCCGTTGCGCAGCAGGGTGTGGGGTAGGCCGGACTCGGCCAGGGCCTGCTCGGTGGCCACGTGTTCGGCGGCCAGGATCATGCCGGAGGTGTCGGCACCCAGGAGGCTGGTGTAGGCGACGAGGCCGACTCCGGCCTTGACCGCGGCGTCGATGGCGTTGAGGTGCTGCTGCACGCGCAGTCCAATGTCGTCGCTGGAGACGAGCAGCAGGCGGTGGGTCCCGGCGAACGCGGTGGTGAGTGTCTCCGGGCGGGTGTAGTCGGCCTCGCGTACGATCACGCCCCGGTCGGCGAGGTCGCCGGCCTTGTCGGGCGTGCGGACCGCGGCGACGATGTCGCCCGCGGCGACGCCGCGGGCGAGCAGGTCCTCGATGACGAGTCGGCCGAGGTGGCCGGTGGCTCCGGTGACGGTGATCATGCGAATCCTTCGGTGGGCAGGGGGACGGGCCGTTCCCGTCCCCCACTACGGGCTGGTGTGGCGACGCCATCCCGACGCCACCCACCCACATGAAAGTACTAACCATTGGAAAGTGCTAACCATTCCCTAGTGCTTACTTGTTCGTTGTGGATGGACTAGACTGGCCGGCATGAGCGTGCCCAGCCCCACCCCCTCCGACGGCGACGACACCGCCCAGTGGGCCGCCAACGTCTTCTTCCGCGCCTGCGCCTCCCGGCCGGTCCTGGAGCACATCGCCAGCAAGTGGGGCGCCCTCGCTCTGGCGGCGCTACGGGAAGGTCCCTACCGCTTCAACGCGCTACGGCGCCGCGTCGATGGGGTCAGCGAGAAGATGCTGTCGCAGACCCTGCACGCCCTGGAACGCGACGGCATGGTCAACCGCCACGAGCACAGCGCCATCCCGCCGCGCGTGGAGTACAGCCTCACCCCACTGGGCGCCCAGGTCGCCGACCGGCTGATCGACGTGATCGAGCTACTGGAAAGCGCGCTACCGCAGGTCACCGTGGCCCAGCAACGCTACGACGCCGCACGCCAACCCGCGCCCTCTGAACCCTCCGAGTAGTCGACAGCGGCGGCGGGACAGCGCGACTCCTGATCTTCAACGGGTGATGCCAGGGACGGCTATCTGCCCGGAGAGCTGAAGCCCGGCCTGCGCGAGGAGCCCGTCAAGGGCCTCGGGGCGATGCTGCACGCGGCGGAGGGATCTTCGAACCGCTCGGGAGAGGTGATCGACGTCGGTCACGGCGAGGTTGGCCAGGTCTCCGCGTTTGATGAGGGACCCCAGGCGCTCGACCGGGTTGAGATCGGGAGCGTAGGCAGCCAGGGGGCGGATGGTGATCACGGGGGTGGTGCCGCGCGGTGACCAGGTGCGCCGCACGGGCGGCCTCAGGGCGTGGCCGGACTCGTCTTCGAAGACGATCCAGGCGCCGGAGGCCACCACGGTCTGTTTGCGGTCGGCCAGACGTCCTTCTTCGGCCCGCAGGCCGATGAGGCCGACAGTTACGCGATCATGGACGCGGCGCTCGACGCGGGCATCAACTTCTTCGACACGTCCAAGGCGGCGGGCTGACACCTCAGAGCCGGGCCCGCCGCGAGCAGATCCGCTTCCAGGCCGCCCGGTCTTTCGGCCAAGGCGTCCCGCCCGCCGCGCGGCCGAGCGCGACGAAGACGCCATCGAGGCTGTTCTGCCTGATCAGCGCCACGCGGTATGGGGGCAAGAACCGGCGTGTGATGGCACGTCTGAGGCGTGAGGTGTGGGCGACAGCTACGGCGACTGACGGCCGAGGCCGACGCCCCACACAAGGCACGAGGTGCGGTGATCGGAGAGGGGGCGGGGACGCCCCAACCCCGTTCAGAACATGGTGTTGTTGTTCGCCGACGTCTCCGGCACGGCCTGGAACACATCCCAGTGCTCGACGATCTTCCCGCCTCGGACCCGGAGCAGATCGACAACTGCCATACCCCGCTCCCCCGGCGCATTCACAAAGTGACTGTGAACGGCAACCAGGTCACCCTCCGCGGTGATCCGCTGGGGCGTGACCGTCAGCTTCGGGAACGCTGCGAAGTACGCCCCCAGCCCGGCCTTGAGACCCTCCATCCCGTCGGCGCTGTTCGGGTTGTGCTGGTGGTATTCGGGGGCGACGTACTTGTCGATGGCGGTCACAGGCGTACGGTGACGGCCTTCTGGTAGCTGAGGCGGGCGGAGTACCACCCGGCAAGGACGCGATCCCACTCCTAAAGCGGGTGTCGCAGGTTCGAATCCTGCCGGGGGCACAACGCGTTACCGCTCTGCCCTGGGGTTTGTCCCCCAGGGAGGGCTCCTACTCGGCCTCGGACCCCTCGTCCGGGGCCGTTTGCGTGAGCGGTGCGTGAGCGGACGGAGAGTTGATCTCCGAAACTCCTCCCAACGGATCAGCATCATCCGGCACGGACTCCGGGCCGGAATGCTCCGCGTCGTCGGGCTCGGCCTCCGCCTCGGGGGCGGTGTTTTCAGAGGTGGCGCGGGCGCGCGGAACGAGCCGGGCTGCGGCCTCGGCAATCGCCAGGCCCGCTTCGGGAAGCAGGCTCGGTACGTGTCAGCTGTGATGGTGATCGAGGAGTGGCCGAGCATCTCCTGGATGTCCTTCAGGTCTGCCCCGGCCGCGTGGGCGAGCGTCGCGGCACCGTGGCGGAGGTCGTGGAGCCGGACCGGCGGGAGGTCGATCTCCTCGTACAGCTCGATGAATCGCCGTGTGACGTTGGCGGGGTGGAGCATCTCGCCGTTCTCCTTCGTGAAGACGCGGCCGGTCTCCACCCAGGCGCTCTCCCACTCCTTACGGTCCTTGTTCTGCTGGGCGCGGTGCCGCTTGAGGGCCTGGACCGTGTCGGAGCCCAGCGCAATGGTGCGCGCACCGGCGTCGGTCTTGGGGTCGTCCGCGTACACCTCCCAGCCCTCCACGACGAGTTGCTCGGCAACGGTGATGAGACCGGCGTCCAGGTTGGTGTCGGTCCACTTCTGCCCGCACGCCTCGCCCCGTCGCAGTCCGCGGAACGCGATCAGGTGGAACAGCGGGTACAGGCGGTCCTCCGCGATGTGGTCGAGGAAGAGGCCGGTGTGCTCCGGTGTCCAGACCATCACCGGAGCACTGCTGCCGAGCACTGTGACACTCCCGAACGGCCGCACACTCCGGCGGCACTTGTGTCCGCCGCCGTGGCCGGGCCTTCAGCGGACCGGGCGCCGAGGGGAGCGCCACATGGAGCGGGCCGCCAAGTAGAGCAGATCGGCGATGAGGAGTAGTACGCCGACGGACAACATGTAGAGCATGCCGTCGACGGCCGCGCCGATGGCGACCAGAACGATCCCGGCGATGAGCAGGGTCAGGAAGAGGACCATGACGGGATGCCTCGGAATCGCGCGGGCTCTGCGTGGCCTCTCGAATACGGCGGGACACGTGTGACTGTGCTCGGTTTCGAGTAGGCCTTGGAGTGGTACGTGACGGCCCCTGCACACAGGCCGCTACCAAGCAGTGGCGGCGTCCGCTTCGGCCCAGGGGATCTCAGGCGGTGCGTTGGGCGCGGTGGCGGACTTCCCGGAGTCGGACCTTCGAGGGGAGGTGGTCCAGGCCGGCCGAGTCTCGTGCGTGTGCGAGCGTTTCCCGGCTCAGGTGTCCCAGGGTCCGCGCTGGATCCGCGTGAGGCTCCAGCAGCAGCCGCACGCGTGCGGTGGGAGCTGTACTTCGGCCCGTCAGCCGTACATGGGCCCGCGAGACCCCGTCGAGGGCTTGCGCCTCTTCCTCGATGGCGTCCTCCAGCGTGCGGCCGTTGAGTCGGGCAGCCGCGCCATCTTCGCTGTTGACGAGGACGTGGGCCAGGCGGTGTCTGCGTTGCGCGAGGAGCCACCACAGCAGCAGGGCCAGCAGCACGGCGAGCGTCGCGATGATGGTCGGCCACCACCAGCCCTCGTCCCGCCACCGGGTGCGTCCTTCGGCGCCCAGCAGCACATCGTCCGGCCCGCGGAAGGGCCACCAGCCCGGTATGCCGAAACCCCAGTGGCGTTGCAGATCCAGCCCGCCCAGCAGTACGCCGCCGCCCAGGGCGAACAGTCCGAGGCCGAGAAGCCCCAGTAGCACCCGGTTCACTGTCTTGAGCATCAGGAATCGCCTCAGTCCTTCTTCGGGCGCCGGACGCGCACGGTCAGCGTGGGTTGCCGGGCGAGACGCAAGGACGTCACGGCTTCGCCCAGCGTGGCGTCCAGGTCCGCGCGGACCTCCTGGAGATCGCGGAAATGTGCCCGTGCCCGGGCTTTGACCTTCCGGCGGCCGACAGCGACCTGTGCCGACTGGACACCGGGCACCCGCATGGCCCGGTCGCGCAGAACCAGGGCGGCCGCGCGGCGGTCGAGCCCGGCGTGGACCCCCTCGGTCCTGGGGATGCCGGTGGGCTGCCGCATGGGCAGCAGCCTGCGCAGTCCCGGCGACACCGCCAGCAGGAAGAGCCACAGGCCGAGGGCCATCGCCAGTGCGGCCCCGACGATCATCCAGATGTCATCCAGGGGCCGTGTGGCCAGTTCCTCGGCGAGCCGCCGCCGCCAGCGCATCGCAGACCGGCCTGCCCGGACCGAGACCACGTCGTACAGGAGCAAGCCAATGGCCGCGGCGGACAGCAGGGCCACAAGGGCCGCGGGAATCCGCCGCGCTGACCAGAAACGGCGCGCCGACCGGCCTGTCTTGTCGGTCGCCGCCGTCGCGCCCGTCCCCGTCCCCGTCGGGTCATCGGCGGACGGAGCTGCCTGTCCGGGTTCGGGGGGAAGGTTGTTGTCACCGGTCGGCTGCCGCCAGGTGTTCGCGCTCATCTCACCCTCTCCTGGTCCGCGTGCCGCGCGTGCACCGAGTGCAGCCTCTCGACCGACACCACGAGGTCGGACACCTCCATGCCGGCCCATGTCCTGAGCTGTTCGGTGACCTCCCGGCGCACCGCGGCGCACTGCGCCCCGATGTCGGACGGATAGCCGAGCTCCACGGTGATGCGCATCCGTGCCTCGCCGAGCACCGCCTGCCGCCTGTCGGCAGACTCGGCGTCCGGCCCTGCGGGGTTCCGCTCCGGTGCCCGCCGTACGGCTGTGGTCACGTGTGGCGTCCGGCGGCCGGGTGGCACGTGGCCGGTCGACTCGGTGAACCGGCTCAGCGCCTCGCGCGCCGCCTGGGAAGCGATCTTCGCAACGACCCGGTCGGCGACGGTGATCGCACCGCGCTCCCCACGGGGGACACCCGGGCGCCGGTCGGCTTCACCGGTCACTGCCGCCAGTCTCCCCGAGCCCGCCGCCGGTCATCGCGGATCCGCTCCTGCCGGTCTCGGCGGCGGACGAAGTCACCCGGTTCGAGATCACCTTCCATGAACCGCCCGACCACGAGACCGACGACACCCAGCCCCAGCACCAGCAGAAAGGCCCAGAAGTCACCGAAATACGCGGCGAAACCCAGCGCCATTCCGGCCATCAAGCCCACTACGGCCCTGCTCATCACGCGCTCCTTCGTTCACGTGGGCTGCTCCGCCCCGGCTACTGGATCCGCTGCCGCTCCTCCCCTTCGTCCTCCTCGTCGGGCAGCTTCACGTCGCTGACCATGATGTTGACTTCCACGACTTCCCGGCCCGCCATCCGCTCCACTGCGGAGATCACGTTCTCCCGCACCGCACCGGCCACGTCCGTGATCGAGATGCCGTAGTCGACGACGATCTCCAGATCGATGGCCGCCTGCAGCTCGCCGACCTCGACACTGACCCCCCGTGTGACGGACTTGCCACTACCGGTACCGGGCATCCGCTCCCGCATGGCTCCCATCGAGCGCGCGAACCCGCCGCCCAGGGCATAGACGCCACGTACGTCCCGTGCCGCCATTCCGGCGATCTTCTCCACCACCACATCGGCGATGGTCGTCCGACCGCGAGAACCGGGCGCACCGCCATGCCTTACGCCGGTGTTCTCTGTCATCGAGGTCATCGAGGTCATCCCTCCCTCAAGAAGCCCACTTTGCACCCTTCGTTCAGATTATATTCTTGTTAGGGCGTTTTACTCGATATGTGTGCTGTGAGGCGGAGTGGTCCAACGAGTGGCCCGAGCGTCCCTGCCCGGAGCCCTCGCGGACACTCCGGGCGCAGTGCGGCAGGAAGAGAACCGCGGCCGTGGAAGAGGGAGGGTGAGAGGCCGGTGAAAACCGAGGCGTGGACGCAGGCAGTACGGCACCAGCTCAACCTGGGCCGGCTGCTCCCGCTCGGCGGCCCCGACGACGGGACATGGATCACCGAGCAAGCGGCTGTCCGGGCCCTCGGGCGCGCGGCCGCTGAGATTCCCACTGTCCGGATGGAGACCCTGCGCATCGGGTCGGCACCGCTCGAGCCCGTATCCGAGCCAGCCGTCCGTCCCCCGGCCAGCGCGCTACCACCCGGCCCGCTCAGGATCGAAGCCGCCTTCAGAGCATCCCTCGGGCTTCCACTGCCCGAGACCACGGACCAGTTGAGGAGCACACTGCTCAACGCGGCCATCGAACGGCTCGGCCTGGCCACCGTGACAGCTGACCTGCGCGTCACCGATCTCCATGAGGGCCCGGAGACAGGCGTGAAGTCGCGGACCGCGGAGAAGGCCATGAGGCCCCCGCCGGAAGCCGCAGCCGCGCGAAGCTCGGCCCCGGCCACCGGAACAGGATCCATGCGGGGGCCCATCGGTGAGCTGGCCGACGTCGCAGCGGCCGTTCCGGGCGTCGCCCGCCTCACCACCGTGCTGGGAAGCCGCCCGGTCAAGGTGGAGAACCATGACGATCCACCCGGCCGACACATCGAGGTCCATCTCGCGGTCGCCTCCGGACACCATCCACTGGAAGTCGCCCGCGCCGTCCGGGCAGCGGTAGCCAGCGAAGCCACCAGTGATACCCCGGGCCCGGTGACCGTCGCCGTCCTCATCACAGAAACCGCAGCCTAGCCAGCCGTCAACGGCAGGCTCGACGCGCTGGGCCCGATGCCGGTGCCGCTTCTGCGGCCTCACCCTCGGCGCAGACCACACCGCGGCCACCGCTTGGCCCGAACACACAGACACCCGCCTCGGCCTTGCCATTTCTACTGTCGAGGCCTCAGCGCTCTCCGGATCAGCAGGAAGGCCGCAATGGCAATCAGAGTGACCCCCATGAGGATCACGACTGCCCCGACGATGCCCAGGAGCGTCCCAAGCAGAATCAAGATGGTCCCGATGATGAGAAGAAACATCGCGAGGACGGTCACGGTCGCCTCCTGTCCCCCCTCCGACTCTGACTCCTTCCGGCCATCTATCGCAATATTTCTGGATAAATCAACTAGTTTACCGCTCTCGCCGGTGCCCGCCTCGCTGGGGTCCGGCCCACCCACGGTCCGGCCTCGGTTCTGCCATGAAGGCGCGCGGACCGCTCCAGAAGCCCTGCCTGTCCTGTCACGGTGTGAGACCTGCCTGGCAGGGAACTCGCACTCAGATAGAGGGCCTGCGCTCGAAGCAGACGTCGTCCTTGCTCCAAGGTCGCGCGATGCGCTTCCCTCAGGGGGCAGCGGATCCCTACCTGCGGTCCGGTCTCAGCGGCTCCCGGGGCGGCGGCGAGCCATCTGCATCCCGGGGAGAGAGTTTCACCATCATGAGCAGAAACATCATGGTCCACCCCCCGCCCTCGGAGACGTCGGGCAGTGACTTCGCCCCATTGTCGAGAAAGATCGCTGATGCCGGCCTGCTGGGACGCCGTCCCGGCTATTACGCACTGCGGATCACAGTGGTGGCCGGCCTCTACTTCAGTGGGTGGGCCGCCGTCGCACTCATCGGCGACAGTTGGTGGACGCTGGCAGTCGCCGTCTTCCTGGCCGTGGTCTTCGGTCAGGTCGCCCTGCTCGCCCATGACGCGGCACACCGTCAGGTGTTCCGCCGACGCCGGGCCAGCGAGGTGTCCGGACGGATCGCCGGTGCCGCTATCGGGATGGGATACGGGTGGTGGCAGGACAAACACACCCGCCACCACGCCAACCCCAACCATGAGGAACTCGACCCCGACCTCGACCCCAACCTGCTGGTCTGGTCCCAGGACCAGGCCCGGGCCGCCAAAGGGCTCCCCCGCCTGATCGGCCGCTGGCAGGCGTTCCTGTTCTTCCCGCTCCTCACGCTGGAGGGCTTCAACCTGCACGTGTCCAGCGTGAAGGCGCTGGCCAATCGCTCACTCAAGCACCGAACGCTCGACGGCACCCTGCTGTTCGCGCACTTCGCGGTCTACCTGACCGTCCTGCTCTGGCTGCTGCCGCCCGGCATGGCGATCGCCTTCCTCGCCGTCCACCAGTGCCTGTTCGGCGTCTACCTCGGCTCTCTCTTCGCGCCCAACCACAAGAGCATGCCGATCCTGAAAGGCGTGGACCGCCCGGACTTCCTCCGCCGCCAAGTGCTCACCTCACGCAACGTGCGCGGCGGCAGGTTCACCGACATCGCACTGGGCGGGCTGAACCATCAGATCGAGCACCACCTGTTTCCCAGCATGCCCAGCCCCAACCTGCGCAAGGCCCGGACCATCGTCCGCAGCTACTGCGAGGAACTAGGCGTGGACTACGTCGAGACCGGGCTGATCACCTCCTACCAGCAGGCCCTCACCAGCCTCCATCAGGCCGGAGCACCGCTCCGGCACGCCCGCGTCCCCGCCTAGGGACGTGCGGCAGCCATCGGCGGCAGTGATGTGGTAGCCGACGGCACGCACCGGATACGACCAGCAGACCAACGGTGACCATGAGACGTGCGGAGCTGGTGCATGAGCGGTCCCGGCGCACCTGCTGGAAACGCCCCGAGGCCCACCCGGGGCTGGCCGACGTCATGGCAGCCGTTCCGGACCGTTCGGCTCACCGAGCGTTCAATTCGATCTGTCGGTGAACGAACCGGTCGCCATGGTGGCCACGCGCCTGTCCGACGTGAGCGAGTCTTACGTGCTCGTTCGAATATATCCAAGCCTCTTGGCGATGAAGTACCCAAGACCGAAGGTGCCGCAGAATGCGCTCACAGCGGCCATTGCCGTCGTCTTGAGGCTCGCACCGACGAGGGCGAGCACCAGCTCAGACATCAGTGTCACGCATGTCGACGCGAAAAGGATGACCCCGATGGAAAACCTGCGGATTTCGACGTCTTCCGATTCCTCTTGAAAAGTTTTACTTGCTGGAGGCGTCTGACCGGTTCCAGTCACAGGTGGCGTCTGATTTTTCACTCAATTCACTCTCTGGTTGACGGGTGGCGCGCTGCTCGCCACCTTCGTTCCGACGCCCCGTCGCCGACGACGGGATCTTTTCTTGCTCGTCGGGCGCAACATCGCCCCGTGGCCCCTAGGGGGTGTCCGCATGCTGCGCAGGTGCTCGGAGCGCTGGTTGTCGGGGATGTCGGCGGCGTTGAACGTCGGCTGCAGGTACGGCTCGGGCTTCTCCGGCGTAGCCAGCCACCGCTCCATGTCGGTGTTCCCGGCTTCCGTAATGGCGTACCGCTTGCGCTCGGGACCGCTGCCGGCCTCGATCCCGTCGACTTCGACGAGGCCGTTCTTCAGCAGCCGGGACATCGTCGAGCAGACCTGGCCGTAGTGCGGTGGCCGGTCATGACCGAACTCTTCATCGAAGGCCCGCTTGAGGTCGCAGCCGTGGTCGGGGCCCGGACTCCAGGAGCCCTAGGAGTGTGTGGCTGGTGGACATGCGCAGCACTCTACACGAAGTGTATACTCTGCATGTATACATCGAGTGCTGAGTTCACACGGGAGCATGGCCGCGCAGGTGGGGGCCGGTTTCCACGGCTTGCTGCCGCGTCTACTGCTGGGTTCCGGTAACCGGGTCCGGGCCGACAGGTGTCTGCGCCGGTGCCGGTGGCCTGGACCGTGGCGGGCTCCCGGGCGGCCGTCCGCGACAGGGCAGTGACCCGGCCTTGCCTGGAGCCCTCCGGCCCGCGAGCGCCCGCCGCCGCAGGAACTCGATCTGCGCGTTGGCCGAGCACAGATCGTCCGACGCTCCCTCTTCGGTCGCCGTCGCTGGTAAAGCGTCTCGGCGTTGAGTACGGACTGCGGCGCCCGGTCACGGCACAGCACCGCCATCAATGTAACCGTCCAGCTCAGCCACAGCCCGGGCGGCGGCGTCCGGTCGTCGGCAGCGCTTGTGGTCTGTGCGGCATCACCGGCAGCAATCGCCACCAGGGCGGCGCGGCGGACCCGTGCGCGGGCGTCGGCAGTCGCCGCCGAACGGCATACTGCCTCACGTAGCCGGCGCCTGGCCTCGGAGGCCGCCCAGTCGGGGTCGCCAGCGTCCGGGCAGTACCTGGTGGACGCCGCTACGGCGAGCGGCAAGACGGCGCAGAGCCCCACCAAGCCGCCGATCACTCCAGCCGCCGTGGCGGTCAGGGCACCGGACCACCCAGACGTCGGCACAGGGCATCACCTCGCGGGCATCGAGCGTGACGAGGAGTTCGGTGATCGCCTCGTGCGGCACGCCGAGGGTGAAGTACGCGTTCCACTCTGACATCCCGGAGTCCGCGTGCGAGCGGGCGCTCAGCTGCGGTACGACGGGCAGTCCGCCGAGCTCAAACGGGGAGCTCGCGAGGATCCACTCGACGCCACACAGCTCGTCCGGGCTCACGTACAGCAGAGTGTGGCGGGAGGTCGGCGACCGGCCGCCCGGTGCGGGTGGCGAAGCGGACCGCTCGCCGGGCTTCGTTGTCCCGACGGATCGGCACCTTCCGGCGCGGACCCGCGGCTGAGCCCTCCGCATCATCCTGTCGACCGTTCCTGGGTGGGCAAAGTGGCGACTTTCCAGAAAGTCCGCTCGATGGCCTGCCGTTGGGCGATCCTGACCAGTTCACGCTGACAGGTGTTCGGCGCGGTGGACGACCGTGATGAGGGGGTCGGGGCCAGGCGTCTCGAGTTCGTCGACCACGGCGACGGCCAGGTCCTCGGCGCTGATCCAGGATTGGCCGTCGGCGCTGATGAGCAAGGTGTCGCTGCCGCGCCGATAGCGGCCGGTCCGTTCGCCGGGTTCGAGCAGGGCCGGTGGACTCAGGTAGACGCAATCGGTATAGGCATGGGACTGGCAGGTTCGCAGCTGAGCGATTCCGGCGGCGGCGACGGCCTTGATTTCGGCGGGCACGTACGCCGGGTTGTCGGCGACCAGCAGATCGCGGTCGCCGGGGCTGCGCAATACACCGGCGCCGCCGACCACGAGGACGCGGATCCCGAGTTGTGCGGCGATGTCCAGCACCGTACGGGTAGCGCCGACCAGGAACTCCTCGTCGACCGGCGTGGTCCGCACGGTCAGTACGACGGCGTCCGCGGCGCCGTGGGAGGCGGAGCCTGCCAGCGCCTCGCGTATGGCGTGTGCGTCGTTCGCGTCGACGGCGATCGGCGTCACGTTCGGGTTCCTCGGGTTCTCAGCCGCGGGTTTCCGGGACAGAGCGATCACTTGGTGTCCGCGTGCACTGGCCTCGTTGATCACCCGGCTGCCGACCATCCCGGTGGCGCCCAGTACAGCGATCGTCATGCTTGTCTTCATCAGATCCGTCCTTCTCGTATGTGATCGTCGTGCATCTGGTCTTCTCGGATTTGGTCTTCTCGGATTTGTGCTTCTGCCAGCCCGCGGCGCGCCACGCGGCCCGACAGGTTCGGGACATTGAGCTGCGCCGCGAGCAACGCGGCCAGGGCGAGGACGAAGCCAGAGGTCTGCAGCAGGCTCAGTGACTCGCCCAGCGCGATGCCGATGACGGCCGCGACCAGTGGGGACAGCAGCACCAGCGGTGCAAAGGCGCCGACCGGCAGCTTTCCGATACCGCGGAACCACAGCGTGGACGCGATCAGCCCACCCACGCTGCCGAGCCACAGGTATCCGCCGGCGGCTCCGGTGTCGATGCGCGGCGGCGCCCCCTCGATCGCGAGGGCGAGCGGGAGCAAGAGGAGGCCGCCCGCCGTCAGTTGCCAACCGGTCAGGGTCAGTGGACCGACACCCGCGGGAAGGCCCCACCGCTTGGTGAGGACGATCCCGGCGGCCATGGCGGCCGTACCACCGAGGCCGGCGACGACCCCGACGGCGTCCAGCCGGGCCCGCGGCCCCAGTACGACGAGTCCGACACCGACCGCGCCGAGCACGCCCCAGGTCAATCGCCAGACCGTCGGCCGGTCGTGGAGCAGCGCGACGGCCAGCCCGGCGACCATCAGCGGCTGGGTGGCACCGAGAGTGGCGGCGACACCGCCAGGGAGTCGCTCGGCCGCCACGAACAAGAGGGGGTACAAGGCACCGATGTTGAGCGCGCCGAGGACGGTGGCCTTCCACCACCAATCCCCGCGCGGGAGCACACGGGTGATGGCCAGCGCGAGCAGCCCGCCGGGCAGGGCGCGCAGCATCCCGGCGAACAGCGGATGCCCGGGCGGGAGCAGTTCCGTGGTGACGACGTACGTGGTGCCCCAGGACGCGGGGGCGAGTGCGGTCAGTGCGACGGTGACCACCTGCTGCGCGTACGGGATTCGCGGCGAGTCCGGTGCCCGCTCGGTCGAGGTATGCATGTGATGAAGTCTCAGAACCAGCCCGTCATGAGTCCAACACATGCTTGTCATCGCAGCCATGAACCAGAACGATGACCGCGTGGATCTCCAGCAGATGCGCTACGTCGTCGCCGTGGCCGAAACCCGTAACTTCACCCGCGCCGCCGAGCGCTGCTTCGTGGTGCAGTCGTCGCTCAGTCACCGGATCGCCGGCCTGGAGCGGGAACTCGGAGTCAAGCTGTTCGCCCGGTCCAGCCGCCGCGTCGAGCTGACCCCTGCGGGAGCGGCGTTCGTCGCCGGCGCACGCGAGTGCCTGGCCGCCGCCGACCGCGCGGCTGCCGACGCCGCCGCCGCTACCGGCGTGGTACGCGGCCGACTCGCCGTCGGCGTGATCGTGACGACGGCTGCCGTCGACGTACCGGAGCTGCTGCAGCGGTACCGCGCCCAGCACCCGGACGTCCACGTCGCCCTCCGTTCCGGACGCAGCGATGAACTGGCGGCGGCGGTCCGGAACGGCGACCTGGACATCGCCTTCCTCGGCATGCCGGAGAGCGAACGGCCTTCCGGTGTGGAGTGCGTTGTTCTCGCTCACGACGAGCACGTGCTGGTGGTGCCGGCCGGGCACCGACTGGCGGGCGTTTCCCAGGTCACGCTGCGGGAGATCGCCGAAGAGACGTTCGTGGACTTCGTGAGCGGGACGCCCGCCCGGGCCCAGTCCGATCAGGCGTTCGCCGCCGCGGGCCTGGTCCGCGACGTCGCGTACGAAGCCGGCGTCGTCGAGCTGATCACCCGGCTGATCGCCCGCGGGCTAGGCATCGCGCTGCTGCCGTCGGCGTTCATCCGGCCGCGGGCCACCGACGACCCCGAACTGGCGCTCGTCCCGGTGGTCGACGGACCGCATCGCATCGAGTACCTGGCGTGGAGCCGCTTCAACCCCAGCCCTGCCACCCGAGCGATGCTCGACATCCTCGGGGTCGGGCCGCCGTCAACAGTGTCCTGACCCGCAACGGTTTCATCACGGGTGGCATCAACTTCTCGCGTCTGCCGTCGTTGACGTCACAACGGGGTCAGCCGTACGACGCCGACGGGCCGTTGAGCCGCGTCATGTCGCGTCCCGTACCGTGCCGGTGACCTCCGACCCCTTGACCTCCTTGTCGCCGTCGGCCGTGTTCAGCCGCAGCCGAAGGGACTCCACCGGCTCGGTCACCCGGTCGGCGATGGTGGGCACCTTCACGTCGACGCTCCGGCTGCCCGCGGGAATCTCGAACGACAGACGAGGTTCGTCCGGCATCCGCGACAGCGCCCGCTGCGGACTGGGTGAGACGTCGAAGTTCTCCTTCAGCCACGAGGGAGGGACATCCTTGGTGGACAGCTCGGCGCCACGGCGGACGGGCAGGATCCACAGATCTCCGTACAGGGTTTCGTCGGCTGCCGCGGACAGGCTGATCCGCCAGACCAGTTGCTTGCCCTCGGTGACGCGGTCGGCGACCGGTGTCACCCGCATGGTGGGCTTGGGGTCGTCGTTCTTCACGATGATCTTGCCGCGATGGGAGCCGACCACCGCGCCGTGGATCGACTTGACGAACACCGGCCGGTCGACCTCGTCCTCGTAGCGGTCGTCGCCCTTCACCGTCATCCGTACGTTGACGGGGGTGCCCGGGCGGACCGTCACCGTGCGCACGACCGGGTACTTGTGTCCCGACTCGTCCACGAACACCCGGACCTGGCCGCTGCCCTTGCCGGAGACCGTCACCGGCACCTGATAGGTGCGCGTGCCGGGGCCGCCCTCCTTGACGGTCGTACGGCCGACGTCCACGCGGGCCAGCTGAGCCGGCTTGACCGCAGGGGTGCCGGGGCGCCAGCCCCAGGCGTCCATCAGCCACGCCTGTCCGGACGAGGTGCGGGGGGTGAGGTGGAGGGTCTTGACGTGTGCCAGGTCGAGTCCGGCCCTGGCCGCGGCGGACAGCGGTACGCGGACTTCGCGCGCCCAGTACGAGGACGTCAGGCTGGTGCCGGGCAGGCCGTCGACGCGGACGCGGCCGAGAGTGGCCCGCTTGCCGGACGCGTCGGAGAGTGACACGTCCAGCCGGGTGCCGGTGGTGTTGGGCGGCACGATCACCCGCAGGGTCAGCGCCTTGGCGCCGGACAGGGAGACCGGGCGAGCGGGGCTGAGCCGGGTGGCGGCGCCGGACTTGGTCCAGCGCATGGCCAGCGCGGAGCGGCCGGGCTCCTTCTGTGTCTCCCAGAGGGCGAAGTGCGGCGAGGCCTGCTGGAGGCGGGACGGCAGGCAGGAGGCGGCCGGATCCGTGTCCACCTGGGCGCACAGTCTGCCGCCGCCGACCGTGGCGGAGGTGTCCGGCAGGAAGGCTCCGCTGCGCCCGGCGCCGACGGCGTGGGTGTAGACCCGGGCGGGCCCGGCGGAGGCGGCGCGCACGCCTGAGCCGTCGATCAGCGGGCGGGCCCGGTCGTCCCGGGCGACGAACAGCCGGGCCGCGGCGGCGATGTAGGTCGATCCCGCCTTCTGCTGCTGCTTGGCGGTCAGACGCGTCTTGGCGCCCTTCGAGCACAACCGGTCGTCGTGGTCGCCGGAGTAGGTGACGTCGTCCTCGGCGGGGGCCGCGGCCTGGCCGGGAGTCCACTCGGTGTTGAAGTAGTTGTGGTTCGCGCCGACCATGTAGACCGCGCTGTGCAGTGCCGTGCCGCGGCTGACACCACGCGTGCCGTCGACGTACGTCTCGCCCTGCAGATTGGGCATGTCGCCGTCGCAGCCCGGCAGGATCGTCATGGACGGCACGTCGGGGACGGGGTTCTGGGCCAGGGCGGAGGGGGCTACCAGGACGGTGCCGCGTATCGTCCAGCGGACGCGGCCCCGGTAGCCGTCCCGCGCGGCGGGCGGCGGGTACAGGCTGTCCAAAGTGGCCTGGTTGACGGCCTCACCGCCTCGCGAGTGCCCCACCAGCAGCACACGTCCCAGGTCGGCTCGGGGCGCCTTGCGCACGGCCGCCGGCGCCTTGGACGGGTCGGCGGCCCAGTCCGCCCAGTGCCCCAGGTGCAGCCGTATCAGGGACGACCGCAACGCTGCGCCGCCGTCCGCCCTCATCGCGTCCTGGGCGTTGATGCCGTTGGCCGAGACCGACACCGTCACATAACCCTGGGAAGCCAGCAGCTTCTGGTCGTGCAGGTGACCGCGGTAACTCGGCACCGGCTTCTGGCCGGTGCCGCACGGCCAGTCCGCGGTCAGCGTTCCTTCCGTGTCGAAGCAGGTGTCATGGCGGCCGTGCAGGAACAGCGCCAACGGCCGGCGGCCCGTGGCGCCGGCCGGCGCCACGACCACGGCCTTCATCTCCACCCGTGTGTCCAGCCCCGGCAGGCGCACCGACGGCAGGGAGTACTCGCCCTGGACGGTACGGAACGTGCCGGCGACACCGGGATCGATCTTGTGCACAGGGTTCACAGGCAGGGTTCCCGTCAGAGGCGACGGGGTCGAAGGGCCTTGGAAGCTGTGTCCGCGCCCGGCGTCCGTTCCCTCCGCGTCCAGCCGCCGTCCCGCGGCCTCGACCCTCAGATCCCGCGCCTGTCCGAGACGTACCCCGTCCAGCGGAAGCCGGAAGACGCGCCCGTCCGCGGCAGCCGCAGGATGCCCCAGGAGCCGGTTCCCGCTGCGGAACTCGATCCGGGCATCGCCCATCGGCACCCGGTCGGGTGAGCGCCACTCCAGCTTCTGCGTCCCGCCCG
The DNA here is from genome assembly GCF_044459945.1 of Streptomyces sp. NPDC050164. Classification (NCBI taxonomy): domain Bacteria; kingdom Bacillati; phylum Actinomycetota; class Actinomycetes; order Kitasatosporales; family Streptomycetaceae; genus Streptomyces; species Streptomyces sp. NPDC050164. Next base: position 59,969 of record NZ_JBITJK010000031.1, on the reverse strand, counting down.
AGCCGGTGATCCTCCAGCCGTCGGGAAGGTGCGGTGAGGCGTCGGCGGACGGCCTCTGGGGCTCCGGGTCGGGGGAGGCCTGCACTGTGCCCGGCCATCCCCACGCCACCGCGAAGGCCGCCGCCACAGCGGCCATCACGCGCGGGATACGCATCACGTCTCGTTTCTCCTTGTCGTCGGATGCCACGCCGGACGGAGCTGGACAGCACTGCTCCCGGGCGCTCGGCGGCCACCGGAGCCCGGTGGCCGGGCGGCGGTGGGCGGTGCGGCTCGCACCGGGGAACGGCTGTGGCCACGGCGGACCGGCCCCGTTCACGGGCCGCTCCGGGCCACGCGACTACTCAGGTGCGGGGGGACCGAGGAGAGGGAGAATCGAGAGAATCGGGGTGTGACTGAGCATGGGACCAGAACCTGAGCAGCGGGCTTACCGAATGTCACCGAGGGGACGATCATCGAGGTCGGATGCGTTTTTCAGCGACCCCGGGGGTCACTCTGAAAAACGCATCCGGCCGAGGCACTCTCAGACCAACCCGTCCTGACCCCAACACCCGAGCGGGGCCGCAGGCACAACCGCCTGCGGCCCCGCCATGGCCGAGGGACCCCGCGCAGGCGTGGGGCGCGTCACTTCATGGGATCGCCTGTCGGCGTGGGTCAGTTCGTCGCGCGGAAGGTGGCATCGCTGCGGGCCGTCGTGGTGGTGATCGGGTCGAGGCGGAGCTCGTAGGCGTAGTGGCGGATGTACCGGTCGGGGTGGCTGTACGACTGGAAGGACGACCATGTCGAGTCGGCGAGGCCGGCGACCTGGCGGAAGGTGGCGTCCGCGGCGAACCGGGTGGTGCCGTCGTTGTAGGCCAGCTGGAAGTCGTAGTTGGAGTGCCGCAGGAAGTGGCCGGGGAAGTTCACCGACTCGAAGGAGACGGTGCCCGAGCCCGCCAGGCCGGGCCTCAGCCGGAACTGGGCGTCCGGGCCCGTGACGTTCTGGTCGATGCGCACGTCGAAGTTGGCGTGCCGTACGTACCGGTCCTGGAAGTTGAACGACTGGAGCCGCTTGGCCGGGGTGTTGGCCCAGCGTGCGAGCACACGGCTCTCCTCGGCGGCCGTCAGGTTGAGGATCGCGCCGTGGCGCTTCTTCGTCCCGCCCAGGTTGTAGCTTCCCGACGCCGGGAGCCGGTAGGTGCCGACGGCGGAGGGGTTGGTCGTCGTGACCGGCATGTAGCCGCGTCCGGAGGCGTACTGGTCGAGGTACAGGGTCCACTCGTTGCGGTCCCTGAACTTCATCCACATCGGGCCTTCGACCTGGGAGCCGGTCAGGCCGATGCCGGAGAGGTTGCCGAGGCTGGTCCACGTACCGAGGATCGAGTTGCTGCCTTCGAGCGTGATCTGGCCGTCGCCGGAGGCCCGTACGTAACGGAAGTCACCGACGCCGGACGGCACCTCGACGATCTGGGTGTCGATGATGTTCTGGGTGCCGGGGCGGTCGATGTAGAGCTGCGGGGTGGTGATGGTGCGGAAGTCGGTGGTGCGGGCGTAGTAGATGCGGTGCTTGAGCACGCCGCCCCGGGTCGCGTTCGTCGCCCAGTACAGGACGTAGTCGTTGGTCTCGGGGTTCCAGATCGCTTCCGGCGCCCAGGCGTTGCGCCCGTCGGGGATCGCGCCGGCGACGTTGAGCAGCCACGGCTGTGACCAGGTGACCAGGTCCGTGGACTCCCACACCACGAGGTTGCGGCTGGCGTTGTTCACGGACTGGTCCCACGACTGTCCGCAGCCGATGCACAGGTCGGTCGCGATGATCCAGTACTTGTCACCGCCGGGGGCTCTGACCAGTGCGGGGTCGCGCACCCCACGGGTTCCCACCGTGGAACGCAGGGTCATCCCGCCGCCGTTGAGGTCACTCCAGTTCAGGCCGTCCGTGCTGTGCGAGAAGTAGATCTGCTGACCGGTCGACCCCTCCCCGATGAAGTGCGTCATCAGGTAGCCCGGGTCGGCGGCGGCGGCCCGCTGAGCTGTGGTCAGGGCCTGGCCTGTGAAGAGGAGGCAGACGGCGAGCAATATCGTCGACAGCCTGGAGAGAAGCGCGCGCATGTGCATTGCAGTGCCCGTCAGGTCTTCCGGCGTGCCGTCATGGTCCGCTGGATCAGGATGAAGGCGCACAGCAGCACACCTGTGGCGATCTTCGTCCACCAGGAGCTGAGCGTGCCCTCGAACGTGATGACGCTCTTGATCAGGCCGAGCACCAGCACCCCGAAGAGCGTGCCCACCACGTAACCGGAACCGCCGGTCAGCAGGGTGCCGCCGATGACCACGGCGGCGATGGCGTCGAGTTCCATGCCGATGGCGTGCAGCGGGTCGCCCGACTGGATGTACAGCATGAACAGCAGACCCGCCAGGGCCGAGCAGAAGCCGCTCACCGTGTACACGGCGATCTTCGTGCCGCCCAGCGGAAGGCCCATGAGCAGAGCCGACTGCTCGTTGCCGCCGATGGCGTACACACGGCGTCCGAAGCGTGTGTAGTGGAGCACGTAGCAGGCGACACCGAGGACGACCAGGGCCACGAGGGCGCCGATCGACAGTTCCCCCAGGCCGAGCGACACCCGCGTCTGGGCCAGGGTGCCCACCGAGGCGTCGCTGATGGAGATCGATTCCTTGCTGATGACCAGACACAGTCCGCGGAAGAGGAAGAGCCCGGCGAGCGTGACGATGAACGGCTGGATCTCGAAGTTGTGGATCACATAGCCCATCAGGAAACCGCCGAAGGCGCCGACGGCCAGCGCGAGGGGGACGACCAGGAGCAGCGGCAGTCCCTGACGTTCCACCAGCCACGCCGTGAACATGGTGGTGAAGCCGATCACCGAGCCCACGGACAGGTCGATGCCGCCGGACATGATGACGAAGGTGGCACCGATGGCTGCGACCAGCAGATAGCCGTTGTCGATGAACAGGTTGAGGAACACCTGGGGTTCGCCGAACCCGTAGTTCTGGTACCGGCTGAGGCCACCGATGTACATGGCGATGAACAGGCCGGCCGTGACCAGGACGGGCAGACGCCTGTCGCCGAGCAGGCGCGCGCCACGGGAGGCGGTGCTGCCGCTCGGAGCCGCCTTGGGGGTCTGGGCGGTCGCGCTCATCGCGACACCTCCATCTTCGGGGCGGCGTCGGCCGCCGGAGCGGGCTCCACCGGGGCGGCGTCCAGGCGCGGGCCCTTGGGGCCCTTCGCGCCGAAGACCTTGGCCCGGAACTTCGGGGACTGCAGCAGGCAGACGACGATGACGACGGCGGCCTTGAAGACCAGGTTGGTCTGGGTCGGCACGCCGATGGTGTAGATCGTGGTGGTCAGGGTCTGGATGACGAGGGCGCCGACCACCGTGCCGCCGATGGAGAACCGGCCGCCGAGCAGCGAGGTGCCGCCGATGACGACAGCGAGGATCGCGTCGAGTTCGATCCACAGACCAGCGTTGTTGCCGTCCGCGGCCGAGGTGTTGGAGCTGATCATCAGGCCCGCGATGCCGGCGCACAGCGCGCAGAACATGTAGACCATGATCTTGATGCGCGTGGACCTGATGCCGACCAGGCGGCTGGCCTCGGCGTTGCCGCCGACCGACTCGACCAGCAGGCCGAGCGCCGTGCGGCGGGTCAGCGCCACGGTGACGGCCACCACGGCGGCCACCACGAAGACAGAGAAGGGCAGGGTCAGCCAGTAGCCGCCGCCGATCAGCTTGTACGGCTCGCTGTTGATGGTGATGATCTGGCCGTCGGTGACCAGCTGGGCGACACCTCGGCCCGCGACCATGATGATGAGGGTCGCGATGATGGGCTGGATTCCCATCCTGGCCACCAGGAAGCCGTTCCACAGACCGCAGACGACCGCGGCCACCAGCCCGATGCCCATCGCCAGGAACACCGCGGACAAGGTGTTCTGGTCGGCCTGGTCGCTGATGTACGAACAGGTCAGGGCGCCGGTGATGGCGACCACGGCACCGACGGAGAGATCGATGCCGCCGGTGGCGATGACCAGGGTCATGCCGACCGCGACCAGGATCAGCGGTGAGCCGAACAGCACGATGGAGACGAGGCTGCCGTAGAGGTGGCCGTCCGTCATCTTGATCGAGAAGAAGTCGGGTGTGAAGGGGACGTTGACGAGCAGCAGGGCGATCAGGACCGCGACCGGCCAGAACAGGTGGTGATGCGTCAGTGCTCGCCAGCGGGAGGTGGTGGTCACTGGTGTTCTCCGCTCGCGATGGTCTCGAGGATCTTGCTGGTGGTGATCTCCGGCCCGTTGGTCAGCCGTGCCACCAGCCGGCGGTCGCGCAGCACTCCGATGGTGTGGCTGAGCCGGAGCACCTCCTCCAGTTCGGCCGCGATGTACAGCACCGACATGCCGTCCTCGGAGAGGGACACCACCAGTTTCTGGATCTCCGCCTTGGCGCCGACGTCGATGCCGCGCGTCGGCTCGTCCAGGATCAGCAGCTGCGGCTGGGTGATCAGCCAGCGGGCGAGCAGCACCTTCTGCTGGTTGCCGCCGCTGAGACGGCCCACCCGGGCTTCCGGGTCGGCGGGGCGGATGTCCAGCGCCTTGATGTACTTGGCGACGAGTTCGTCGCGCTGGGAGGCCGGGATGGGCCGGGTCCAGCCGCGGGCCGCCTGGAGGGCGAGGATGATGTTCTCGCGCACCGTCAGATCGGGGACCAGCCCCTCGGCCTTGCGGTTCTCCGAGCAGAACGCCACCCCGGCGCCGATGGCGTCGTTCGGGGCGCTCATCGAGACCTGCTTGCCGCCGACGGTCACCTTGCCGCTGTCGGGCTGGTCGGCTCCGAACAGCAGCCGGGCGAGCTCGGTGCGGCCCGATCCCAGCAGGCCGGCGAGTCCGAGCACCTCCCCCTTCTTGATCTCCAGGTCGAAGGGGGCGATCCCCCCGGTGCGGCCGAGCCCCTCGGCCTTGACCAGCGTCTCGCCGACGTCGGAGTGCATCTGGTGCTCGTGCAGCTCCTCGAGCTGGTCCAGGGCCTTGCCGATCATCAACTCGATCAGTCCGACCTGGTCGAGGTCTCGGACCAGGTGCTCGCCGACCAGGGTGCCGTTGCGCAGGACGGTCATCCGGTCGCAGACCTCGTAGATCTGGTCGAGGAAGTGCGACACGAACAGGATCGCGACGCCCTCGTCCCTCAACTGCCGCATCAGACGGAAGAGTTCGAGGACCTCGTCGCGGTCGAGGCTGGAGGTCGGCTCGTCGAGGACCAGCACCTTGGTGCCGGATCCCGCGGCGTCACGGTCCCCGGTGCCCACCGACCGTACGATCGCGACCAGTTGCTGCACGGCCAGCGGGTACGAGGACAGCGGCGCGGCGACGTCGATGTCGAGTCCGAGCCGGTCGACCAGCTCCTCCGCCTCCTTGCGCATCCGCTTCCACTGGATGCGGCCGGCGCGGGTGGGTTCGCGTCCGATGAAGATGTTCTCCGCCACCGACAGGTTGGGGCAGAGGTTGACCTCCTGGTAGACCGTGCTGATGCCGGCCTGCTGCGCCTGCAACGGGCTGCCGAACCGTACGGACTCGCCGTCGAGGGTGATCGTGCCGCCGTCCAGGGAGTAGACCCCCGTCAGCACCTTGATCAGCGTGGACTTTCCGGCCCCGTTCTCGCCCATCAGGGCGTGGATCTCGCCCGGGAAGAGGCGGAAGTCGACGCCCGACAGAGCCTTTACCCCCGGGAACTCCTTGACTACGCCCGTCATCTCCAGGACGGGCCGCGGCTCTGCCATGGCAGCGCTCCTCATGAATGGGTCCAGGTCCGCAGGGAGCCTCCCGGCCGGGGAATGCCGGTCGGCCGGAGGCTCCCTGCCGGTGGGGACGGTCGGTCAGTACTTGCGGGTGGGGAGCGCGTCCTTGGCCTGGTCCTGCATGAAGTCGCTCTCCTTGGTCTTGATCCAGCGTTCGACCGTCTCGCCGTCCTTGACCTTCTTCACGACCTCCATCAGCTGAGGGCCGAGCAGCGGGTTGCACTCGACGATGGCGTTGATCTTGCCCTCGGACATGGCGACGAAGCCGTCCTTCACGCCGTCGATGGAGACGATGAGGATGTCCTTGCCGGGCTTCTTGCCGGCCGCCTCGATGGACTGGATGGCGCCGATGGCCATGTCGTCGTTGTGCGCGAAGAGCACGTTGATGTCCGGGTTGGACTGGAGGAAGGCCGCCATGACCTGCTTGCCTCCGGCACGGGTGAAGTCACCGGTCTGGCTGACGACGACCTTCCAGTCGTCCGCGTGGTCCGCGTCCATGACCTCCTTGAAGCCCTTGGCGCGCTCGATCGCGGGGGCGGCGCCGGTGGTGCCCTCCAGCTGGGCGATCTTCACGGCCCCCTTGTGACCGGCCTTCTCCAGGACCTTCTCCAGGATCTTTGCGGCGCGCCGGCCCTCGTCCGTGAAGTCGGAGCCCACCAGGGTCGCGTACAGGGAGTCGTCGGAGGTCTCGACGGAGCGGTCGGTGAGGACCACCGGGATCTTCGCGGCCTTGGCCTCCTTGAGCACCGCGTCCCAACCGGTGACGACCACCGGCGAGAAGGCGATGACGTCGACCTTCTGCGCGATGTAGTTGCGGATCGCGGAGATCTGGTTCTCCTGCTTCTGCTGGGCGTCGGAGAACTTGAGGGTGTAACCCGCCTCCTTCGCGGCCGACTTCACCGAGTCGCTGTTGGCGGTGCGCCAGCCGCTCTCCGAGCCGACCTGGGAGAAGCCGAGGGTGATCGCCTTGCTGCCGCTGCCGGCGGAGGCGGAAGAGCTGCCGTCCTCCTTGGCGCAGGCCGCGAGTCCGGTCGCAGCCGCCACACCGACCGCCGCGGTGAGGAAGTTCCTTCTGCTGAACATGCTTGATCTCCTTCGTTGAGCCGGCCCGGGGATTGGACTCGGGTTGCTGCGACTTCTGACGTTCCGTCGGAAACCGTGGAAGTGATGACGTCCTGAGGACCGACCAACGTTCGAAATATTGAACATGTGTGGCGCGTGCCGTCAGAGGTAGTCAGGGCGGGGTGAGGCCGGGAACGGCCGGATGCAGGGGGTGGGGAGCCGGCGATGTGCGCGGCGCCGGAGGAGCGGGATCAGGGAGGGGCGGCGAAGTGGTCGTGACGCCGGCGTCGCCCGGCCGACGCGGGCGATGAGTCCGGGCTCGGTGACGACCGGAGGTGTTCCGGCCGGGCCGCGCCCTCGTTCCACTCCTCGACGAACGCGGCGGCGTCGCAGGGAGTACGGGCGCTCACCTCGCCCGGCTTTCGAAACAAGAAGTGCCTGACTAACCGTTGGCCGCAACCTGCCAGGGAGGTGCTGCTGTGTGCCGGATGTGCCACGGGCGTACCTCCCTCAAGTGGTCAGTGATGCGGAGGTCATATGAGCGCCCACCGTCCCACCTGGTCAAGAGGTTGCGCGAGAAGCAGGCCATCACGTTTGGATAACGCGGGGCAGCGGGCGAGGCTGACGGCCTGCCGGTCGCCCGGCGCGAAAGCGCCTTCTTCGGCAGAGGTTGACGCTTGGCAGGCATGGCCATACCTTTCGATCGATGAACGAAGTATCGAACTCCGTGCGCCATCCCGGACGGCCGGTCCGCTAACGATCCTTCCTTGCACGCTGGTCCGGGTCGGAGCCGCGAAATGAGGGCACCGTTATGACGCCGACAGGTCCGGCAGCACCGCGGTCCGTGCGGCCCGTCCCTCCCTGCTGCCGCCCACGGGGGATCCCGAACGCCGGGCGCCTCACGCCCGGACCACGGCACGGCATGGCTCGGCACGGGGCGGCGCCCCTCATCGCACGGTGCGCACCCCAAAGGAGCTGGGCATCGTGCGCAGGCTGGGCCGCACACCCGGATTCAGCTCCGGACGCTGTCTCGCCAGCCGGGACCAGCGCATTCCTGGTGATCCGCCGCGCGAGCGGGCGCGGACGGACACGTCGACAGTCTCTGACGCCGGCTGCCCTCGCGAAACGGATTCAGCACACATGAGGCCGGGAAGCCCCATGAACACGTGGGAACCACGGAGCTGTGCTTCACCGGCATCGACGGGCTGCGGCTGACTTGCTTCGCCACCAACACGAAGCGTGGCCAGCTCGCCGATCTCGAACTGCGTCACCGCAGGCGGGCCCGCTGCGGTGACCGCAGCCGCGGCGCCCGCGGAAAGTGGAACCCGGCGCCCACCCGACGCGACAACCGGGCCGTCAACCTGCCCCAACCCCGAAAAGAACCTCGCAGACACAGAGTCCCCGTCAGCACAGCAACGAGGACTCATGAACGTTCTGCGTTTGACGATGGCCCCCCACGGGGCTGCACTGGATTCATGGATGCTGCGGCGACTCCGTCCTAAGGAGAGCAGCGATGACAACCATGGAAACGTTCAGCCTTCTGCAGCCGTACAAGATCGCCGAGGAGACGTTCGTCGTCCCGTGGGCCCTTGAGGCCCCGCCGGTCGGTCACTTTCCGATGAACTCGATGGTGATCCGGGGAGCCGAACCGGTCCTCGTGGATACCGGGGCGCCCGCAGTGCGCTCCCAGTGGCTGGAGGCAGCCTGGTCCGTCGTAGATCCCCTGGACGTACGGTGGATATTCCTCACCCACGACGACCGCGACCACGCCGGCAACCTCCTGGCGGTCCTCGCCGAATGCCCGAACGCGACCCTGCTGACGACATGGTTCTCCATCGGCCGTATGGCCGAGGAGTGGGAGACCCCCATCAACCGGTGCCGCTTCATGACCGACGGCGACACGATCGACGCGGGCGACCGCACCCTGGTCGCCAAACGACCGCCCCTGTACGACAACCCCACAACCCGCGCCCTCTTCGACCCGAAGACCAACGTCCTGTGGGCCGTCGACACCTTCGCCACGAACGTACCCACCCCGATGCCGGACGTAGCGGCGTTGTCCGCGGACGAGTTCCGCGACGGCCAATTCTTCGGTGGACGGCTGGTCTCTCCCTGGGTCGCGTTGCTGGACACCCAGAAGTTCCGGACGGTCGTGGACGACTTCCAACGCCTGAACGCCGAGGTCATCGCCGGCTGCCATTCCCCGGTCCTCCGCGGCCCCAAGATCTCCGAGGCCTACGACCTCCTCCGCCAGCTCCCCGAGATCCCCCCGTGGGCAGAGTTCACCCAGGCCGACCTGGACCAGTGGATGGCGGTCGCCGAGAGCTCGGTACCACCGGAACAACCGCGACCGTCGGGGACGTGACTGTGCCCGTGGTCCCAGGCCGTTTCCTTACACCGCCGCAAGTGAAAGGCGGAGGCTGGACACCGCCAGCGCATTGAGTCTGATGTCGAACTCCGTCAGTCCGTGCCGAGGCCGTCGAGTAGGCGGTTGAGGAAGCGGCTGAACGTCGCTTCGGGGGTCAGGGGGCGTGCGGGGGCGACGAGGGCCTCGGCGAGTTCTGGGTGGTGGCCGGCCGCGGCGACGTCCTGACCTTCACCGGCCCGCCGCTGGCCGAACCCGTGGACATCCTCGGTCCGGTCTCCGCGCGGCTGAGCGTCTCCACGGACACCGGGTACGCCGACGTCTTCAGCCGCCTGTGCGACGTGGACGCGCAGGGCCGTTCCACCAACGTCTGTGACGGGCTGGCTCGGCTGGAGACGGTGGGGCAGGCGCCCTCGGAGGTCACCGTGCGGATGAGCTCCACCGCCTACCGCTTCCCGGCCGGGCACCGGATGCGCTGGCAGATCAGTGCCGGTGCCCATCCGCGCTACGCCCGCAATCCAGGTACCGGCAAGTCCCCGGCGGACGCCGTCGACTTCACTCCGATACGCATCACGCTGCACACCGGCTCCGTGCTGATGCTTCCCCACGGGAACGTCTAACGGCGGCGGGTCCGCTGCGCGATCCATCCCGCCATCGCCCGCACCCCGATGCCGATGGACCGCTCGTCCGGGGCGAAGTCGGGGAAGTGGGGGTAGCTGGTGGTGACGGGGGCGCCGGGGGCGCGGACGCCGAGGAAGGTGTAGGTGCCGGGGATGCGGTCCAGGTAGAGGGCGTAGTCCTCGCCGCTGAAAGGCGGGAACGCGGAGTGGAGCGTGGCGACCGAGTCACGGCCCAGTCTGCGGCGCAGGTGGTGGGCGAGCGCGCGGGCGTCGGGTTCCGGGCAGACCAGGGCGGGGAACGGCTCGGCGGGGAAGCTCACCGCGGCTCCCCTGTATGACCTGGCCAGTCGGCGGATCTCCTCGCGTATCTCCGTGTACCGCTCCTGCGGCCAACAGCGGTAGGACACGCCCACCTTGGTCTCCTGGGCCGAGGCCCGGAGGGCGACGAAGCGGGCGAACGGACCGTCGGGCGTCTGGGCGTCGCTGACCATCCGCTCGATGTCCGCGGGCGTCTGCGGGGGCGTCACCGTGGCGAGCGCGCCGATCTCGGCGGCCAGTCGCCGTGCGGCGTCGGGTGCGGCGTCCGGGCCCTGGAGCGTCACCTCCGCCTTGTCCTGGCCCGGCATCCCGTACCCCCCGGTCACAGCGAACCGGCCGACGGGGAAAGGCCCGCAGTGCAGCGCGTGGATCTCCTCGACGCGGGCGCGCTCCAGCACGCCCGCCTCGATCATCGCGCGGGCTCCGGAGAGGCTTTCCTCGGCAGGCTGGAAGAGGAACACGACCGTGCCGCTCAGGTGCTGCCGCGGCCGCGCCAGGACCTTGGCGACGCCGAGGGCCACCGTCGTGTGGATGTCGTGCCCGCAGAAGTGGGCCGCGGCCTGGCCGCCTCCGACGATGTCCTTGGGCGGCACCGCGTCCATGTCCGCCCGGTACGCGACCGTCCGGCCCGGCCGCCCGCCGTGCAGGACGCCGACCACGCCGTGACCGCCGACCCCGGTGGTGACGGTCAGCCCGGCCGCTCGCAGCTCTCGGGCCACCACGCCCGCGGTACGGCGCTCCTCCCCGGCAGCTCGGGGTGCCGGTGGATGTCCCGCCTCAGCTCGACCAACCCGCCATCCAGGCGGGCCACTTCGGCGTCCACCGCCCCGATCCCCACGGGTCCCCCCCCTCGCGCATGCCGCCGCCTGCGGGTGGGGGCACCCCTCGCCTCCTCGTGCGGCTCCGGGTTCCTTATGATCCGGAAACCGTCCGAAAGATTCGAGTAGCGGAATCCTCAACTCCGGCCCAGACATCACCACTCCCCTCCCGACCTTCGGTCCACCCCAGCTCCAACACGCCGCCAACCCGCAGAAATACATCCCCACTCAGACATCCGGGCCAACGAATCTTTCGCAACAACTACCGAAACCATTGACAGTTGACAGGGCCAGGCCAACACTCCCGGGGACAGCACACCTCCGTCACGACCCCACACGGACAAGGAGGCAGCACCCCCATGACCCACTCATCAAGCCGCCTGCGGCTGCTCATCAGCGCCGCCTGCACGATGCTCCTGGTCGCGGTCGCCGGCATGGCCCTGCCGGGGACCGCCCACGCCGACACGGTCGTCAACAGGAACCAGACCGGGACGCACGACGGCTACTACTACTCGTTCTGGACCGACGCACCGGGCACGGTCTCCATGACCCTGTCCGCGGGCGGCAGTTACAGCACCTCATGGCGGAACACCGGCAACTTCGTCGCCGGCAAGGGCTGGAGCACCGGCGCCCGCCGCACCGTGAACTACTCCGGCACGTTCAACCCGTCCGGCAACGCCTACCTGACCCTCTACGGCTGGACGGCGAACCCGCTCGTCGAGTACTACATCGTCGACAACTGGGGCACGTACCGGCCCACGGGCACGTACAAGGGGACCGTCACCAGCGACGGCGGCACGTACGACATCTACAAGACGACGCGCTACAACGCCCCGTCCGTCGAGGGCATACGGACCTTCGACCAGTACTGGAGCGTCCGGCAGTCCAAGAGGACGGGCGGCACCATCACGGCCGGCAACCACTTCGACGCCTGGGCTCGGGCCGGCATGCCCATGGGCAGCTTCAAGTACTACATGATCATGGCGACCGAGGGCTACCAGAGCAGCGGCAGCTCCAGGATCACGGTGCGCTGACGATGGCAACCACACCACGGCCCTCGCTGCGCACCCTGCTCACGAGGGCCTTGGTGACGGCCTCAGCCGCCACCCTCACAGCCACCACCACGACAGCCGCCACCGCCACCCCGGCCCAGGCCGCCGCCTGCAACGGATACGTCGGACTCACCTTCGACGACGGCCCGTCCGGCAACACGACGGCACTGCTCAACACCCTCCGCCAGAACGGGCTACGGGCCACGATGTTCAACCAGGGCCAGCACGCCGCCGCCAACCCGTCACTGGTCCGGGCCCAGGTGACGGCCGGGATGTGGGTCGGGAACCACAGCTACACCCACCCGCACCTGACCCGGCTGAGCCAGGCACAGATCGACTCCGAGATCTCCCGGACCCAGCAGGCCATCGCCAACGCGTCAGGCGGCACACCGAAACTGTTCCGCCCGCCGTACGGCGAGACCAACGCGACGGTCAAGTCGGTCGCGGCCCGGCACGGCCTCACCGAGATCATCTGGCACGTCGACTCACAGGACTGGAACGGCGCGAGCACCGAAGCGATCGTCCAGGCCGCCGGCCGCCTCACCAACAGCCAGGTCATCCTCATGCACGACTGGTCGGCCAACGCCCGGGCAGCGATCCCCCGCATCGCCCAGGGGCTGTCGGCCCGGGGCCTGTGCGCGGGGATGATCTCCCCGCAGACGGGGCGTGCGGTGGCTCCCGGCTGACCGAACGGCGCGATGGCCGTCAGCGCCATCGCGCCCTGGGCACGGGTACTTGAGTACACGTGCTCATGACGGCCCCGTCCCACCCTCGCGACCATGGCCCTATGAAGAATCGGGGAATGCTTTCGGCCGGGGCCGCGCTCGTGCTCGGGGTGCCCGTCGCCGCTTGGGGGCTGATGGGGCAGCAGAACTACGACGGGCTGCCGGCGAGTGAGCTCGACTACGCCTATCGGCCGTGGGACATCGGGGACGGTGTGGCCGCCGGTGTCGGTGGGCTCGCGCTGGTGGTGGCGGGGGTCGGTGCCGCGGTGCTCGTGCGGGGTGCGCGGCGTGGCGGGATGGACCGGCGCTGGTGGGGGGTGCTCGGGCCACTGGTGGTCGTCGGGCTCATGGCCGGTGTGGGGTGGCGGATCCTGACCGCGGGGGTCGTCGGGGCCAACATCGGTGCCGGGCTGCTGATCATCTTCGGTACGCCGGTCGCGGCCGGGCTGGTTCTGTGGGCCCTGGGGCGGGGCGTGTGGCTGGCGACGCGGCGGCACGGGAGCGGCGGCGGGAGCGACGGCCGGCGCCTGGGCGGTTTCGCCTCCGGCGGGGTGTGACGGGCGGCGGCTGGCTTCAGCGTGGCCGAAACCCCACGGTGGCCCGGTGACGGGGTGGGGCGACATCCGTATCCGAGCAGGGAGTTCACCTAGGTTGGTGGACCGGTCCCCCTTCCCCGCCCTCAGGAGGCCCTGCCGTGCTCGACGACAGCCTGCGTGCCCGTATCGACACGTCCAAGCCGCACTCGGCCCGCTTCTGGAACTACTTCGTCGGCGGCAAGGACAACTACGAGGTCGACCGCGAGATCGGCGACCAGATCAAGTCGATCTTCCCGGGCCTGGTCGACGTGGCGGTCACGAGCCGTCGGTTCCTGGGACGGGCCGTGCGGTATCTGGCCGTCGAGCAGGGTGTGCGGCAGTTCCTGGACATCGGCACCGGGCTGCCGACCGCCGACAACACGCACGAGGTCGCCCAGCGCGTGGCACCGGACTCCCGGATCGTGTACGTCGACAACGACCCCATCGTGCTGGCCCATGCGAGCGCCCTGCTCACCAGCACGCCCGGGGGCAGGACCGCCTATCTGGACGCCGACCTGTACGACCCGGAGGCGGTCCTGGAGGCCGCCGCGGGCACGCTCGACCTGTCCCGGCCGGTCGGCCTGATGATCCTCAACACGCTGGGGCACGTCGCCGACTACGAGCAGGCGCGTGAGCTGGTGCGGCGCCTGATGGCGGGGTTGCCGGCCGGCAGCCACCTGGTGATCAGCGACAGCACCGCGACGAGTGAGGGCATGATCGCCGCGTCGGAGGCATACAACGCGAGTGGGGCCGTGCCGTATCACGTCCGTGAGGTTGCCGAGATCGCCGGGTTCTTCGACGGGCTGGAGTTGGTGGAGCCGGGAGTCGTGCGGGTGCCCGAGTGGCGGCCGGAGCCTTCCGAGGGGCCGGCCGGTGAGGATGCCGCTGGTGTGGACGCGTACTGCGGCGTGGGCCGCAAGCCGAGGGAAGTCCCCGCGCGATAATCAGGACATGTCCGCACCGCCCCCCGTCCCCGAGCCGGTCCGGCGGCTCATCGGTGATCTGCTCGCGGTGGGTGAGCCCTACTCCCTCGTCCTCGCCGGCGGGTACGCGGTGCTGGCGCACGGGCTGGTGCAGCGGGACGGGCGGGACGTGGACGTCGCCACCGAGCACCCGGCCGGTATGGACGGCATCGCCGACACCGTACGGACGGGGCTGGTGGCGCGCGGCTGGCTCGTGCAGACGCTCGAGAGCGATCCGCTGTCCGCCCAGTTCCTCGTCACCGACGCGGCGACCGGTGCGGAGTACGAGACCGGCATCCGCAAGGAGGTGCTGTGGCGCCCGCCCGTGGCGACCGGGCTCGGGCCGGCCCTCTCCCTCGACGACCTCGTCGGCACCCGCGTGCGGGACCTGGCCGACCGGGGACTGGCCCGCGACCTGGTCGACGTACACGCCGCCTCGGCCCGCTGGAGCCACCCCGAACTGGAGGAACTCGGCCGCCGTCACGCCCCCGAACCCTTCGATCTCACCGACCTCCAGGCCCGGCTGACCGGCACGGACTGGCTCGACGACAGCGCGTTCACCGCCCACGGCCTCGACGCCGTCGCTGTCGCCGGACTCCGCCGCTGGGCCCAGGAGTGGGCCGACGACATCGCGGAACGGCTCATCGAGGGCGAGGCCCCGGACGAGAGTGTCCCGGACGAGGAGTGACCCGCACGGGGACTGACCGGTCGGTACCTGACCGGAGGGGAAAGGGGAGACCTTCCCTCGGAAGCTCACCGTCCCGGCACCGGTGCCGTCGCCCGCCGCTCCCGCCTCCCCGCCGCCATCAGCGCCAGCGTCACCCCGGCCGACACCGTCGCCATCGCCGTCATCGCCCCGGCCGGGGAGGTCAGTTGGGCCACCGAACCCGCGAGCGCCGCCGCCACCCCCTGCATCGTGAGCATCCCCGCCGAGTGCAGTCCCAGGGCGTGCCCCGTGAGGGCGTCGGGCGTCAGGGCCACCAGGCGCTCCTGCTGGACTAGGCTCGCGCCGAAGCCGACCGAGGCCAGCGTGACCGCGGCCGCCGCGAGCGGCAGCGGCGGGTGGAGCAGGAAGGGCACGTACGGGGCGGCCAGGAGCAGCAGGAGCGGGAAGCCCAGGCGGGGGCGCAGCCGCGGTGGGACCAGGCGGCCCACCAGCACGTCCCCGGCCAGCATGCCCAGCGCGGCGCAGGCGAACAGGGTGCCGGCCCGGTCGGGGGCGTAGGAGACGTAGAGGGACTCGCAGCCCACGACCAGGCCGTTGGGGATCCAGAGGGCCAGATAGACCTGGCGGCGGGGTGCGGACGACCAGAGCAGGGCGTTGGCGCGCCACGTCGCCGACACCGAGGGGCGGCCGGTCGTACGGGGTGGACGGCCGGTCAGGCCGAGGCGGACGACCGCGGCCGACAGCAGGTAGAGGGCGGCGGCCACCAGCAGGCAGACCCGTGGGGACAGCAGGGCCACGAGGGCGCCGCCGGTCGCGTATCCGGCGACCTGCATGAGGCCGCTCATCATGTTGAAGACCGAGCGGCCCAGCAGATAGCCGTCCCTGGAGAGGATCTCGTTCAGCAGGCCCCAGCGCACTCCCCCGCCCACCGACTCCACCAGCCCCTTGGCCAGGACGATCACGAAGAGCGCCCAGATCGGCAGGCCGGGCAGGGCCAGGGCCGCCGTGGCCGCCGCGAAGAGCAGGGGCAGGGCCGTCAGGGCCGCGCGCGGGGGCAGCCGGTCGGCCGCCGAGAGCAGGAACACCGCGCCCACCACCTGCACCAGCGACGAACCGAACATGCTCACCGCGGACAGCAGCGGCGACTCGGTCGCCCGGTACACCAGGGTGCCCAGCGCCAGTTCGCCCATCGTCTGAGCGACCGTCTGCGCCGACGCGGCCAGGAAGAACGGGGTGAACTCGGGCGTGCGGAACAGTTCGCGGTAACTGCGCATGCGGGGAGTCTCCGGCCGGCCCGTAGGGCGTGGTTATTGTTTCGCGCGGACGCGAAACGTCGTGACCGGGGGGCGGTTCATGGGCTGGTGGCAGGTCAACGCCGACACCCTCGCGGGGAGCCGGTTCGTCCTCTCCCCGCTCGCCGAGACCTTCGCGAGTCTGCGGCTGCTGCACACCGGTGTGGCCGCGCACCCCGGCGAACGGCGCTGGCTCGACAGCCACCTTCCCGCCTACCGGCGGCGGCTGGCGGACGATCCGGTCACCGCGCTGCTCGTCCGCTCCGGGCTCGGGCAGGAGTGGATCGCCGACTTCCTCACGCCCACCCCGCGTGCCGGGGAGACCTTCGCGGACGAGGTCGCACGGGTCCGGGAGGCCTCCCCCGAGGCCGCCCGCGCCCATCTCACCCTCTCCCTGCCCGGTCCGCTCCCGCCCCGCCTGGATCGCGACGACCTGCCCGAGCGCGCCGCCGGCCTCCTGACGCACGTCTGGGAGGAGGCCGTACGCCCGTACTGGCCCCGTCGCCGGCGCGTGCTCGAAGCCGATGTCGCCGCCCGGACCGCGCAGGTGGGCCGGGGCGGCTGGGCGGCCGCGCTGGACTCGCTGCGGCCGGGCACGCGGTGGCTGGGCGAGAACCGGTTGCAGGTCAACGCGCACGAGTATCCGCCGCGGGAGATCTCCGGCGCGGAGCTGGTGTTCGTGCCGGTCACCCCGCAGCGCGTCGGCTGGGTGTCGTGGGAGGGCACCGACCGGTACGCGCTCGTCTACCCGTGCGCGGGCGTTCTCGCCGACACCGGCGGCAGGCCGGTACCCGCGAGCCTCGCCGCCCTGCTCGGCACCACCCGGGCCCGTGTCCTCGTCCTGCTGGACAGTCCTCTGAGCACGAGTCAGCTGGTCGCCGTGACCGGCCAGGGCCTCGGCTCGGTCGGGCGGCATCTGCGGGTCCTGCTGGACGCGGGCCTGGTGGAACGGGGGCGGGCGGGCCGGTCGGTGCTGTACGCGCGGACGGCCGCGGGGCAGGTGCTCGTGGAGGCCGGAACCGGCCCGACACCCGCCGGAGCTAGCATCCGCCCATGACGACTAGCAACGCTTCTTCTCCCCTCGACGTCGAGATCGGTGCCCTCCAGGGCGGTTCCGCCGACCTGGCCCAGTACGCGGGCAAGGCGGTCCTCGTGGTGAACGTGGCCTCCAAGTGCGGCCTGACCCCGCAGTACAACGGGCTGGAGAAGCTCCACGAGCGATACGCCGAGCGCGGCTTCACCGTCCTCGGCGTGCCCTGCAACCAGTTCCTCGGGCAGGAGCCCGGCAGCGCCGAGGAGATCGCCGAGTTCTGCTCGGCGACCTACGGCGTGACCTTCCCGATGACCGAGAAGGTCGAGGTCAACGGCGAGCACCGGCACCCGCTGTACGACCGCCTGACCGGCTTCGCCGACGCCGAGGGGCACAGCGGGGACATCCGCTGGAACTTCGAGAAGTTCCTCATCGGCCGGGACGGCCGGGTCGTCGCCCGCTTCTCCCCGCAGACCGAGCCCGAGTCGGCGGAGGTCGTGGCGGCGATCGAGGGTCAGCTGGCTGCTTGACCTTGCCCTTGGGGCAGGGCCGAGCGTCCTCGTCACCGGGCGGAAGAGGCCGCCCGGTGACGGAGGATGACGGCATGGACGACGACCTGCTCACCATCGGGACGTTCGCCGCCCGGGCCCGGCTGTCGGCCAAGGCCCTACGGCTGTACGACCGTCTCGGCCTACTCGCCCCGGCGCACGTCGACGAGTCCAGCGGCTACCGCTACTACCGCGCCGGCCAGGTCGAACGGGCCCGGCTGGTGGCCATGCTGCGGCAGCTGGACATGCCGCTCGCCCGGGTCGCCGAGGTGGTCGCCGCGGACGGGCCGGAGGCCGCCGACCGGCTCGCCGCCTACTGGGCGGACGTCGAGGCACGCGTGGCCGGGCAGCGCACGCTCGTCGAGTACCTCCGTGGACGACTGTCGGGGAGGAGCTCCGAGATGTACGGAAAGTTCGTGGTCGAGACGGTGGAGGTGCCCGAGCAGGTGGTGATCAGCGAGATGCGGCACGTACTGGCGGGCGAGTTGCCCGTGTGGATCGGGGCGTCGCTGGGCCGGCTGGAGTCGGCGGCGCGGGAGTGCGGCGGTATCACGGCGGCGCCGTTCGTCGTCTACCACTCCGAGGTGTCGATGGAGAGCGACGGGCCGGCCGAGTCCTGCGTGCCCGTGGCCGACGCGGCGGCGGCCCGGGCGTGGGTCGACAAGCACGGCCGGACAGAGGGGACGAAGGTACGGGTGGAACCCGTCCGGCGGTTGGCCTACACCCGGATCACCAAGGCCCAGGTGGCCCATCCGCAGATCATGGCGGCCTTCGAGGCGGTGGAGGAGTGGATCGCCCGGGAGGGCCTGGAGCAGGCGGGCCCGTGCCGGGAGGTGTACTTCGCGGACTGGGACGCGGCGGGGGCCGAGGATCCGGTGTGTGACGTGGCGTTCCCGGTGAGCTGATCTCCCCTTCGGGTCCCGCGGGGCACAAGCGGAGCCCTCTCGGCAAGGACGGCGAGGCTGGTCGAGAGGGCTCTGTAGGTGGTGCTTGTGCTGTTGTCGAGCGGTGGCTCAGGCCTTGACCGAGGCCACGAAGGCGCTCCACGCGTCGGCGGGAAACGCCAGCTTGGGGCCCTCGGGGACCTTGGTGTCCCCGAGTTCCAGGGCCTCTTCGAGGGTCGACCTGACCATCACACAGGCGCCGTTGTTGTTGGTGTAGGAGGACGTCGTCCACGTTTCCGTGGCGCCCAGACGAATTGCCATGTTCGCTCCGTAGCCAGTTGCGTTTACGCCAACCCGTGCTGGTGGTTGGCGTGATCGACGCTACTCGCCAACATCCTCGTTCGGAGCAGCCATTCACTCGACTGGATGGCATATTCCAGGGGAGTCTTCAGTCAGGCGTGTCAGGGGTGTAGCATCCCGCGCTTTGCCGGACGGAAGGTCTCACGCCACGGAAGGGCGACGGACGGTCAGCGCGCGTAATCCTTCGCCAGGCGCTCGATGAGCTGCCGCGACTGATCCACGTTCAGCGACTGCGCGCGCAGGTGCTCGTACATCACCGTGTACTTCTGCACGTCGAGCGGCTTCTCCAGGTACAGGTCGCTGGTCACGCCCTCGATGTACACCACGCTGGAGTCGGCCGCGTCGGCGAACTCCAGGATCGAGTACTGGCCGTTGATGCCGGCGTGCGCGCCCACCTCGAACGGCAGCACCTGCACGGTGATGTGGGGCAGCTGCGACATCTCGATCAGATGCTCCAGCTGCTCGCGCATCACTTCCTTGCTCCCCACGACCCGGTGCAGGGACGCCTCGTCCAGGACCACCCACAGCCGCAGCGGGTCCGTCTCGGCGGCGATACGGCCCTGCCGGCGCAGCCGGACCTCGACGCGCTTGTCGTTGTCCGCCTCCGAGGCCTCGGGCGAGCCGCCCCGGATGATGGCCTCGGCGTACGCACGCGTCTGCAACAGGCCGGTGATGATCTGGGGTTCGTAGACCCTGAGCGACTCGGCGTCCGTCTCCAGGCCGATGTAGACGCTGTACGGGATGTCCCCGAAGGCGTGCCACCAGCCCTGCTGCCGGGAGTCCTTGGCCATCTGCATGAGCGAGTCGACGATCCGCTGGTCCTCGACCTCGTAGACCCCGCACAGGTCGCGTACGTCGCGCTGGCTGATGCTGCGCCGGCCGTTCTCCAGCCGGCTGATCTTCGACTGGGACACCAGCAGCCGCTCGGCGACCTCTTCGGCCGTCATGCCCTTGAGCTCACGGAGCCGGCGCAGCTCCTGGCCCAGCCGGCGCCGCCTGACGGTGGGATTGACATTGGACGCCACGGGACGTGCACCTCCGGCTGCGTGCCTCTACTTTGCGTATCTGCTGTTGAGCAGACTGCCACCAAGGTGCTTCCTACCGCTGGGAAACGGTGGATATGCGACGGGTACACGCCCGTTCGGACAGGCACGCCGAGCGGGGCGGGGAGAGTGTGTGCTCTCCCCGCCCCGCTCGGGCAGCGGCTCCCGTGACCGGGTTCGTGGGCGCGGCGTCGTGCTCGTGCCGCCGCGCGACTCAGTGGGCCACGGCGCGCGCCATGGTTCCGTGGCGCGGTTGCATCGGAACACCGCGGGCGGGTTCCGGTGCGGGCCTGGCTCCGCCCGCGGCCTGACGGCCGGACGGGGCCGGGCTGCGGCGCGGCTGGGCCGCCACGCCGTTCTGGACGTCCATCACGGCGTGCGCGACGAGACCGCCCATGGGGTCGTGCCTGATCAGGTCCCGCAGCCGGGAGCGAGAGGAACGCCCCTCGTTGCCCGGATACAGGTGCTTGCCGAGGCCGACCGCGTGTGCCAGGGCGGCGAGCGCGGCGGTCCGCGGGTCCGGCGGTACGCCGGTGCGGATCGCCGAGTCCAGCCGGGCCCTGATCTCCCGGCTGATGTCGTTGTCCGTCGCCTGGTAGCGAGTCGTCGGCAGCACTCCGCACATCTGGCCCGCCACGGCATGCACCATGCCGCACCGCTCCAGATGGCTGAGGTAGGTCTGGCGGAGCCCCAATCGTGGCCCGCCGATCCAGTGAACCGCCCGTACGGGAGCGCCGCGCCTTCGCAGCAACTCCAACGCGCAGTCCAGAGTCGGATCTCCAGTCGGCCGTGGTACAACCACGGCGATACGATCCCCGTCTGGGGCTATCCGTCCGGCCAGTGCCAGCTCCACTAGCTGTGCACCGGCCAGACCGAGGTCGAGCGACTGCGGCTGTGCAGTGGTACCCGTGGTCGGGTCCAGTGCCAGCAGCAGAAGCTCCTCCGGAAGTGTTCTGCGGCTCCTGCCCATCCATGCCTCCCCGCGTGGATGAATGACAGGGTGACCCCTCTCACATTGGTCTGTCGAGGGTGCGTGACCGGTTCGTAGTGGAACCAGTAGGTATGTCGTTCTCGTCTACCGGATGGGTTTAGTCCGCACACAGGACACTGGTACATGGTTCGGACAGCGCCGGGGAGCGGTGTCACGGGCGGCGGTTCACGGTTCGGTACGCGCACGCGGGGAGTGCGGCGCGAGGAGGAGGCATCGGTGGCGGGCGAGTCCCCCGACAGGTCGAAGCAGCGCGAGTCGTCGGCAGAACCGACGTCGGGGAGCGCGAGTCCGGTTCCCGAGGCCAGGAGCGAGGCCTCACCCAAGCGTGACCCGCGCCTCGCGGTGGCTCGGGACACGGAGAAGTCCGCGAAGCGGGGCGGCGCCGACACGGCAACCCGTGTGTTGCCCGCCCGGACGACGGAGAAGCCGGGCGAGGCGGCTGACGCCGAGCGGGGCGACAGCGCCGCGGGTACGGCTGACGCCGAGCCGGGTGCCGACGACTCGGACGAGGCGGGCACGGCGACTGACGCCGAGCAGGACGACAGCGCCGCGGGCGCCACGGGTACGGCTGACGCCCAGCGAGACGCGGGCGAGGCCGACTCGGCGGCTGACGCCGAGCCGGGTGCCGACGACTCGGACGAGGCGGGCACGGCGACTGACGCCGAGCAGGACGACAGCGCCGCGGGCGCCACGGGTACGGCTGACGCCCAGCGAGACGCGGGCGAGGCCGACTCGGCGACTGACGCCGAGCCGGGTGCCGACGACTCGGACGAGGCGGGCACGGCGACTGACGCCGAGCAGGACGACAGCGCCGCGGGCGCCACGGGTACGGCTGACGCCCAGCGAGACGCGGGCGAGGCCGACTCGGCGACTGACGCCGAGCCGGGTGCCGACGACTCGGACGAGGCGGGCACGGCGACTGACGCCGAGCAGGACGACAGCGGTGCGGGCGCCGCGGGTACGGCGGCCGGCGCCGAGCCGGGTGGCGGTGCCGCGAGGGCGGTTACCGACGCCGAGCAGGACGAGAGTGACGCCGACGACGCCCAGCGGCCTGCGGAGGAGTCCGTGAAGGGCTCCGGCGGGTCTTCGAAGTCGACCGGGGTTTCGGAAGCCGCTGAGTCCTCCGATCCCGGCGAGTCCACCGGCCCCGACAAGGCTTCCGGCCCCGACAAGGCTTCCGGCTCCGGCAGGGCTTCCGGCTCCGGTGAGCGCGGGGACGGCGCCGCCGGCAGTGACGGGCGGCTGCGGGACGCCGTGGCCGCGTGGGTCGCTTCAGCCGACCAGGACGAGGAGCCTGCGGCAGTCGAGGGCCAGCGTGAGCGGGCAGAAGGCGCCGACAAGGGCTCCAGGGACGGCCAGGAGGCCGCTAAGAGCGCGGAAGAGGCCACGGAGGCCGACACGGACGGCCAGAAGGCCGAGAAGGCTGCTGAGGCCGACGTGGACGCCCGGGACGGCCGAGAGGCCGAGGGCACGGACGAGGCCGCGGACGCTGATACGAACGTCCAGGACCGCCCGAAGGCCGACGGCGAGGACGACGCTGCCGACGCCGCCACCGGCGGCCGGGACCGGTCAGAGGCCGACGGCACGGACGAGGCCGCGGAGGCCGGTGCCGACGCCCAGGGCGGGCAGGAGGAGGCCGACGAGGCTGAGGCGGACCGTTCCGCCACCGGCGACGGCGCGGGCGATTCCACTGCCGCCTCCGAGGCCGCCGCGGCGGACACCACCGCCGCCGGCGACACCGACGACACCCCGGCGCCCGAGACGGCCAAGGCCGACTCCCCCAAGCCCGACGCCGAAGACACGTCCGCCGAGCCCGAAGCCGAAGACACCCCCGACAGCGGTAAGGCGTCCGGCACCGACGGCGTGGACAAGGCCCCCAAGTCGGACGACACCGACACCACCGGCACGGACACCGACACCGACACCGACACCGACAAGGGCGACGACGACGGCGACGCCGAGCCCCCCGTCGACCAGCCCACCGCCGTCTTCAAAGCCGTGCGGCCCCCGGTCGATCAGCCGACCACCATGCTGAAGCTCGGCGGTGCCGCCAAGGACGCCAAGGACGACGCGCCCGAGAAGGACGCCGAGCGGACCAGCAAGTTCGTCGCGCTCAAGCCGCTCGACGACCCGGCGACCCGTAAGCCGGCGCCCGCCCCAGCCCCCGCCGACGCCACCGCCCCCGTGCCCACCGTCGGCCCCGAGCGGACCACTCAGCAGCCCCTGCCGCCGCGGCCGCCGCTGGATCTGCTGGCCGAGCTGACGAACACCCCGCCGCCGCCGGACACTCCGCTGCGGACGGCCGTGCGGCGGGTGAAGATCTGGACGCCGCTGGTGCTGCTGCTGGTGATCGTCTTCGGCGTCGTACAGAGCGTGCGCCCGCTGCCGACGCCCATCCTGGAGCTCACCGCCGAGGACAGCTACACCTTCGAGGGCGGCAAGGTCGACATCCCCTGGCCGGCCAAGGGCCAGGCCGCGCTGGACGTGCAGGGCATCGGTACGTTCGGGTCGTCCGGCGAGCAGAAGCCCGTGCCGATCGCGAGTGTCGCCAAGGTCATGACCGCCTATGTGATCCTCCGCGATCACCCGATCAAAAGCGGTGAGGACGGGCCGAAGATCGAGATCGACCAGGCCGCCGAGGACCAGTCCGACGCCGGCCAGGAGTCCACCGTCGACGTCACCAAGGGCGACAAGATCAGCCAGAGGGAGGCTCTGGAGAGCATCCTGATCGCTTCCGCGAACAACGTGGCGCGGCTGC
The DNA here is from genome assembly GCF_044459945.1 of Streptomyces sp. NPDC050164. Taxonomy (NCBI): domain Bacteria; kingdom Bacillati; phylum Actinomycetota; class Actinomycetes; order Kitasatosporales; family Streptomycetaceae; genus Streptomyces; species Streptomyces sp. NPDC050164. The sequence continues at coordinate 36,130 of NZ_JBITJK010000031.1, read as the reverse complement.
TCGCCCGCTGGGACGCGGGTTCCGAGAAGGCGTTCGTGCAGAAGATGAACGACGCCGCCAAGGACCTCGGCATGAAGAACACGACGTACACCGACCCGTCGGGCCTGAACAACACCACCGTGTCCACGGCCGTGGACCAGGTGAAGCTCGGCAAGGCGGCCATGGAGCAGCCCGCGTTCCGCGAGGTCGCGGCGATGATGTCGTACGTCGACTACAAGGGCGTCAAGCACGACAACTGGAACCGCCTGGTCGGCTACAACGACGTCACCGGCATCAAGACCGGCACCACCACCTCGGCGCTCGGCAACCTCGTCTTCTCGGCGAGGAAGGACGTCAATGGCGAGACCCGCCGGATCGTCGGCGCCGTCGTGCGCCAGCCCGCCGGCGGCCCGGACAACACCATCCTGGGCGCCGCGCTCCACGAGGGCGACAAGCTGATCAAGGCCGCGCAGGGGGCGCTGGAGTCGGCGACGATCCTGAAGAAGGGCACCGTCGTCGGGTACGCCGACGACGGGATCGGCGGCCGTACGCCGGTGGCCGTCACGGAGGACGTCACGGCCGTCGGCTGGGCGGGCCTGTCCGTCAAGCTGACGTTCGCCGCGGACGAGCTGCCCCACCAGGCGAAGGCCGGCGCGAAGGTGGGCACGCTCACTGTCGGTGACGGCAGCACCAACGCGGTCAAGGTCCCGGTCGCCCTCCAGGAGGACCTCGTGGAGCCGGGCTTCGCGGACAAGCTCACGCGCCTCGGCTGAGCCGGCCCCGCCGGCCGCACGACCGCACACGACCGCACCCCGCCGGTAACGGCCCGTCCGGGCGCCGCCCGGCGGGGTGCGTGCTAGCGTCGCGAACCGGGCAGGGTCGCCGTCCGCGGCGGCGCGGCCGTGAATCGCTGACCAACGGGGCACGGCCGGGAAGAGAAGACGAGAACAGAAGACGGGACACGGGGAGTGCCTTCGAGTGGCCACTGCGGAGCCGACACGCACCGACGACGCCGATCCGGGCCCGGTATCGGGTCCGCGAATACGCCTGCCCGCAGCCGGGGAAGGCAGCGGCCGGGACGGTCGTGACGGCGATTCCCCCGCGCCCCCCGACTCCCCTGACTCCCGGCTGCGGACCGCCGTACTGACGCTGCGTGAGCGCATGCTGCGCCACCCGGTGCTGTCCGTCACGGGCCTGGCCGGAGTGCTCCACGTCGTCTGGTTCTTCACGTTCGCGAACAGCGGCGGCGATCTGGCCGCGCAGGACGCCTGGGCCGAGTTCGTCGGCCGGCACCCGGACTCGGCGTACAACCTCGCCTGGTACGGCGGGATGCACCCGGTGTCGTACAGCGTGGTGTCGCCGTATCTGATGTCGGTGCTCGGCGTGCGGACGACGATGATGATCGCGGGGACGGTCTCGGCGGGGCTGCTGACCCTGCTCCTCCTGCGCAGCCGGTCGGTCCGCAACCCCCTGTGGGCGTCACTGGCGGGCGTGTTCGGGCTGTTCTGCAACGCGGTGTCCGGGCGGGTGACGTTCGGTCTGGGCATGATGTTCGCGCTCGGCGCGGTCGCCGTCGTGTTCTGCTGGCCGTACCGGTGGCGTTACAAGCGCTGGGCGAAGGCCCTGTCCGCGGCGCCGCTGGCCGCGCTGGCCACCATGTCGTCGCCGGTCGCGGGTCTGTTCGTGGGCCTGGTCGCGGTGGCGCTGTTCCTGCAGAAGCGGCGGCCGGGCGCGTGGGCGCTGGGGCTGGCGCCGACCGCGGTGGTGGCGGTGTCGGCGTGGCTGTTCCCGTTCTCGGGGACGCAGCCGATGACGTACGCCTCGGTGATCCTGCCGCTCACGTACTCGGTTCTCGCCTTCGTCCTCGTGCCGAAGGACTGGAAGACGGTCCGGCTGACGGCCGCGGTGTACGGGCTGAGCGTCGTGCTGGTGTGGCTGATCAGCTCCCAGATCGGTTCGAACATCACGCGGCTGGCGATGCTGTTCGCCGGGGTGGTGCTGGTCGTCGCGCTGCCGTTCGCGGTGCCGCGCAGCCGCGAGTGGTACGCGATCGTCGTCGCGCTCGCCGGTTTCGCCGGGTGGATCGGCTTCAAGACGGTCGACGACATCGTGCACACGGCCCCGGCGGCGTCCTGGTCGCGCGAGCTGGCGCCGCTGGTGAACGAGTTGCAGGAGGTCGGCGCCGAGAAGGGCCGCGTGGAGGTCGTCCCCGCCCGCTCCCACCGCGAGGCCTCCGCCCTCGCCCCGTACGTCAACCTGGCCCGCGGCTGGAACCGGCAGGCCGACATGGAGCGCAACCCCCTCTTCTACGACGACACGCTCAACTCGGCGAACTACCACGAGTGGCTGAAGCGCTGGGCGGTGCACTACGTGGTGCTGCCGAAGGACGAGCCGGACGGCGACGGGGGGCAGCGGGAGCGGGCGCTGGTGCAGCGCGGGCTGCCGTATCTGACCCAGGTCTGGGGCGACGCCAACTGGCAGCTGTTCAAGGTGACCGACCCCACCCCGCTGGCCGAGCCGAACGCGGTCGTCGACCGGGCCGAGCAGGGCGAGATGATCCTCCAGGTGAAGAAGGCGGGCCGGGTCCTGGTCCGGATCCCGTACTCGCCGTGGCTGAGCATCGTCGACGCCGAGGGCAAGAGCCTGAAGCCGCCGCGGGAGACGGAGGCGTCCAAGGACCGTCCCGAGGGCGAGCCGAGGACGTACGTCAACGTCAACGGCTGCCTGGCTCAGACGGAGGAGGACGAGCACGGCGACAGGTGGACGGTGCTGGTCGCGCCGAAGCCGGGCACCTACCACCTTGCGGCGCCCTACCAGTTGCCCCGGGGCACGCCGTGCCCGGAGGAGCTGCGCTGACCTGCCGGCTCTCAGCCCTCAGCGGAGGCGGTCGACGTACCGGTCCGTTCCCGGCACCGTCGGGACGAAGGGCGCGACCAGCTCCACCCGCCCGAGTCCGGATTCGCCGACCGCCGTGTCCAGGCCGGTGAAGAAGGCCTCCCAGCACTCGCGCGGGTCCGCCTGGAGGAACCACAACAGGGTCAGCCGGGTGTCGACGCCCTCGACCTGCTTGACGTAGGTCATGCGGTCGCCGGGGAGCGGGGTCGGGCGGAAGACGGTCACCAGCGCCGCCGGGGAGCCCGCGAGCCGCTTGGGCAGATGGCGGGAGCGCAGCCACTCCAGCAGCTGTGGGCGCTGCTCGGGGGTGCCGGCCTCGACGACCTGGAGGACCAGGCCGGCGTAGGGGTGGTCGAGGGCGTGCATGTCGCGCGGTCCCGCCGCCCCGTCCCGGTAGACCGTCGCCTCGTGGTCCTGGAACGCCGTGAGGACGTGGGTGCGGTCGTGGTAGACGCGGCCGTCGCGGTTGAGGCGCTTGTTGATGGCGACCGTCCAGCGCATGTGGTCGTCGTAGCGGCCGGCGGTGATCCAGTACGTGGAGAGGTAGCAGCCCGTGGTGACGGGCTGGGCGACCGCCGACTTCTCGGGGTAGCGCAGGAGTTGCAGGTCCCGGGTGGCCACCCAGCGGCGGCCGGCGTACATCCAGGGCATGGCCATCGCGCCGGCGTAGTAGTGGTCGTCCTCGTACCAGCGGTTGTAGGCGTACTCGTGGCCCGGGTGCGGTTCGACCATGGTGATCAGGGCGTGGCCGGGGTGGGTGCCGTAGGGGCCGACGGCGGCCAGTTCGGCGTACAGCTCGCTGCGGGTGTCGTCGCTCATGCCCTTCCCCTTCCTAGGCGGCAGGCCCATACTCTGACGCTCCGTCAGATAAAGCGCCAGGGTCCGGCGTACGGTTCCGGCTTCCGGGAGGTCCTGCCATGTCACTGCTCGCGGGGAAGACGGTCGTCGTGTCGGGGGTCGGGGCGGGGCTGGGGCGGCAGGTGGCGGCGGCCGTCGTACGGGACGGGGGCCGGGCCGTGCTCGGGGCCCGTACGGAGGCGAACCTGGCGAAGACGGCCGCCGAGCTCGATCCGGACGCCTCGCGCACGGCGTACCGGGCGACCGACATCGCCGACGAGGGACAGTGCGAGGCGCTGGCGGGGCTGGCGCGGGAGCGGTTCGGGCGGATCGACGCGGTGGTGCACGTGGCCGCGCTGGACGGCTACTTCGGCGGCCTGGAGGACGCGGACTTCGAGGCCTGGCGTGCGGTGCTGGACGTGAACCTGCTGGGCACGCTGCGGATGACCCGGGCGTGCCTGCCTGCCCTGAAGGAGGGCGGCGGTTCGGTGGTGTTCGTCGGGACGCAGTCGGCGGTGGCGGCTCCGTCGCGGGTGCGGCAGGCGGCGTACGCGGCGTCGAAGGGGGCGCTGATGAGCGCGATGTACTCGCTGGCGCGGGAACTGGGGCCGTACCGGATACGGGTCAACGCCGTGCTGCCGGGCTGGATGTGGGGCCCGCCGGTGCAGGCGTACGTACGGTTCACCGCCTCCAAGGAGGGCGTGTCGGAGGCGGAGGTGCTGGGCAGGCTGACGGGTCGTACGGCACTGCCGGAGCTGGCGACGGATGCGGACGTGGCGGACGCGGCGGTGTTCCTGGCGTCGGACCGGGCTCGGGCGATCACGGGCCAGTCGCTGCTGGTGAACGCGGGTGAGCTGATGCGCTGAGGGCACCTTTCGGCCACGTCCGCTTGTTCATGTACATAAACTGAGGTCACCTCAGCGAACTTTTTTACGGTCTCTTGACCTTCCTCTTCCTTGCCGTGCGCACGTCACCGAAACCAGAGTTCACATGCCTGACCCTGGCGGCGCTCCCGTGGAAGGGGACTCATGAACGGTCTCGACTGGGCCGTGCTCATCGGCTACTTCGCCGTGATGGTCGCGATCGGCGTCTGGTCGCACAAACGCGTGGACAACGTCAGCGACTTCTTCACCGCCGGCGGCAAGATGCCGTGGTGGCTCTCCGGCATCTCCCACCACATGTCGGGCTACAGCGCGGTGATGTTCACCGGGTACGCGGGCATCGCCTACACCTACGGCGTCACGTCCTTCGTCACCTGGTCCTTCCCGATCGCCCTCGGCATCGCCATCGGGTCGAAGCTGTTCGCGCCGCGCATCAACCGGCTGCGCTCGCGCCTGCACGTGGCCTCCCCGCTGGAGTACCTGAAGAGCCGTTACGACCTGAAGACCCAGCAGGCACTGGCCTGGTCCGGCATGCTGCTGAAGATCGTGGACGTGGGCGCGAAGTGGGCGGCGATCGCGACGCTGCTGTCCGTCTTCACGGGGATCTCCCTCAACCAGGGCATCCTCATCACCGGCGGCATCACGGCGATCTACTGCACCATCGGCGGCCTGTGGGCGGACGCGCTGACCGAACTCGGCCAGTTCATCATCCAGTTGCTGGCCGGCATCGCCATGTTCGTGGCGGTGTTCGTACGGCTCGACGACCACGGCGGCTTCTTCGGCGTCTGGGACTCCCCCGAGCTCCAGGGCCATGAGAAACCGCTGGTCGGCCCGTACGGCACGGTCTTCCTGCTGGCGTTCCTCTTCATCAAGCTCTTCGAGTACAACGGCGGCATGCTCAACCAGGCCCAGCGCTACATGGCGACACCCAACGCCAAGGAGGCCGAGCGGTCGGCCCGGCTGTCGGCGATTCTCTGGCTGGTCTGGCCGCTGGTGCTGTTCTTCCCCATGTGGATGTCCCCGCTGCTGGTCGAGTCGCAGAAGGCCGACGGCTCCGACTCCTACGCCCTGATGACCGAACAGCTCCTGCCGCACGGCCTGTTGGGCCTGGTCATCGTCGGCTTCTTCTCGCACACCATGGCCATGTGCTCCTCGGACGCCAACGCCATCGCGGCCGTGTTCACCCGGGACTGCGCGCCGGTCATCTGGGCACGGGCACGGGCCTGGAACCAGAGCCAGGGCCTGCGGGTCGCCCGGATCGCGACGGTCGTCTTCCTCGGCCTGTCCATGGCGGCGGCGACGCAGGTCAACTCCCCCACGTTCAAGGACATCATCACGGTCGTCATCAAGTGGGTGGCCGGACTGATGGGCCCGATGGCCATCCCGATGATGCTGGGCCTGCTGCGGGCGTTCCGCCGCTCCGGCCCGACGGCGGCCCTCGCCAGCTGGTCGATGGGCCTGCTCGCCTTCTGGCTGGTGAACTACCCCATCAACTGGAACGTCGAGGGCGGCGTGCCGCTCCAGTACCAGGTGTCGATCCCGCTGGCGGTGTCGCTGGTCCTGTACATCCTCATCGGCTACATCAAGCCGGAGGACACCCCGGAGCGGCTGGCGCTCATCGAGAAGATCAACACGGACGGGGACGGGGCGGCGGCGGCCGCGGTTCCGGCACCGGCCGGACCGGCGGACGACGTGGTGCGGACGACGGTCAAGGACTGAGGCGCGAGGACTGGGGGCTCAGGCCCTCGGATAGCGGGCGAGCCAACCCGGCGACGCCCCCCCGGGCCCGTGCAGGGCGGGCCCCTGGGTCATCTCCATGGCGAAGTCGTCGGCCAGTTCCAGCATCGTGGGACGGCCCTCCAGCTCGGCCAGCCAGGCCGGGGGGAGGGCCGTCTCGCCGTGCAGGGCGCCGAGCAGGCCGCCGGTCAGCGCGCCGGTGGCGGCGGAAGGGCCGTCGTGGTTGACGGCGAGCGTCAGTCCGTGCCGGACGTCGGCGGCGACGAGGGCGCAGTAGACGGCGGCACCGACGAGGCTCTGTGCCGTACCGGCCCCGCACAGCTCCGCCACCCGCTCCGGCCCGGGCAGCCCCTGGCGTACGGCACCCAGCGCGTGCTGGAGCGCGTCCGACACGGGCTGGTGCCCGGGCCGGGCGGCCAGCAACGCGAAGGCCCGCTGCACGGCACCGTCGAGGCTCTCCCCGAGGGCGAGGGCGTGCACGATCACGGCGTACGCACCCGCCGCGAGAGACGCCGTGGGATGACCGTGGGTCTGCGCCGCGCACTCCACCGCGAGCTGGACGACGAGCTGCGGCTCCCACCCCACGAGCAGCCCGAACGGGGCGGACCGGGCGGCGGCCTCGGGCCCGAGCTCACCGGGGTTCTTGGGCGCCTCGGGCGTCCCCATGGTCTCGTCACCGAGCCCGAGGAGCAGCGCGCGACTCGGATCCCTGCGCGCGTACAGCCACTCCTCCCGCGCGAGCCACCCGTCGTCCTTGCGCCGTTCGTCGGGCCCCCAGTCCCGCTGGGTGGCGGCCCAGCGCAGATAGGCCCGGTGCAGGTCGGTGGGTGGATGCCACGCCCCGGTGTCCCGCCGCACCTGGGCCCGTATCAGCCCGTCCACGGAGAACAGGGTGAGCTGGGTGAGATGGGTGACGGCACCGCGTCTGCCGTAGGCGGAAGCCAGATCGACCAGCCCCTCCGCCCCGTACGCCTCCCTGATCCCGTCGATCCCCACTCCGTCCACGGGCGCACCCAGCGCGTCCCCGACGGCCAAGCCGAGCAGCGTCCCCCGCACCCGGCTACGAAAGTCCTGCTGCTCCGTACGGCCCCAGACGGCGCCGGCAGTCGCACCCACCTTGACCTCCCAGGGACCGTCCACACGTACGACGCTCAGCACTGTAATCGAACGGGGACGGCGGGTTCAGAGGTCATGACGGGCCGCGTCCCGGCTCTGCGGGGCCGGGAGGTGGTCCTGTGCGTTCACTTTCAATCGATTGCAACGAACACACTCCCGATCGTTGCATTGATTTCAAGACCGTTGCAACGATTACTCGGCTTTGAGCTGCAGCTTTAGACATTTTCTGCAGTCGGTCTGTTGCCGATTCCTTGAACGCAACGTAGCTTTTCCATTGTTCGAAACAACGAGCCAAAGGAGAGCACGATGCAGCAGTTCGACACCCCCGCCCCGATCTCCGCCGTCCTCGACATCCCCGCCGGACGGATCCAGTTCATCGCTGCGGACCGCGCCGACACCACCGTCGAGGTCCTGCCCGCCGACCCCTCCAAGAGCCGCGACACCAAGGCCGCCGAGAAGACCACCGTGGCCTACGCCGACGGCGTCCTGCGGATCACGGCCTCGGCCTCCGGCAACCAGCTCTTCGGCCCCTCCGGCTCCCTGGAGGTCACCGTCCGGCTGCCCGCGGGCTCCCGCGTCGAGGTCAAGGCCGACAGTGCCGAGCTCCGCGGCGTCGGACGGCTCGGCGACGTCAACTTCGAAGGCGCGTACCGGCGCATCAAGATCGACGAAGCCGCGAGCCTCCGCCTCACCGCGATCGACGGCGACGTCGAGGTCGGCCGGCTGGGCGGCGCCGCGGAGATCAGCACCGCGAGGGGCGACATCCGGATCGCCGAGGCCATGCGCGGCAAGGTCGTGCTCCGCACCCAGTCCGGCGACATCTCGGTCGTCGCCGCCGCGGGCGTCTCGGCCGCCCTGGACGCCGGCACCGACCACGGCCGCGTCAGCAACTCCCTCAAGAACGACGGCACCGCCGAACTCGACATCCGCGCCACCACCTCCCACGGCGACATCACCGCCCGCAGCCTCTGAACGAACAGCGCCAGAACTATCCGGCCAGGCCCACCACCAGGGGGAACACATGACGAAGAACAGCACTTCATCGACCAGTTCGACGTGGACCGGCATGGTGCCGGTCGACGACACGGCCCTGGCCGTCACCGACACCGGCGGTCCCGGGATCCCGGTGGTCTACCTCAACGGCCAGTTCGCCACCCAGGGGTACTGGCGGCGGGTCGTCGCCGAACTGGGGACGGGGTGGCGGCACATCACCTACGACGAGCGGGCCCGCGGCAAGTCCAAGCGTTCGGCGGACTACTCCTTCGAGGCCGCCGTACGGGATGTCGACGCCGTGCTCGCGGCCAGGGGCGTGGACCGGGCGCTGGTGGTCGGCTGGTCCTACGGGGCGGCAGTCGGGGCGCACTGGGCCCACCGGAATCCGGAGCGTGCCGTGGGCGCGGTCCTGGTCGACGGAGCGTTCCCGTACGACTGGCTGGACGAGGCCATGGAGCAGCGGATCCGGAAGCAGTTCCGGCGGCTGGGCTGGTTCACGCCGCTGCTGCGCCCGACGGGGCTGATGCCGCGGATGACAGCCGAACAGCAGGCCGAGAGCAACATCGAGCTCGGCAGGCTCTCCCGGGAGCGCGAGCTGGGTCCCGTGCTGGACGGCATCACCGTCCCGGTGCGCTACGTGCTCGCTTCCGGGGCGTCCTTTGGCAGCCGCCATGACGAGCAGGAACGGATGCGCACCGGCCTCGACGCGGTGACCGCCAGCAACCCGAACATCCGGATCAGCGCGAAGGTCCCCAGCAACCACGGCGCGCTCCTCAAGAAGGACTTCCGGGCCATCGCCGATGCCGTACGCGAGGTCGCCGCCCTCGACCGCGGGGAGCACTGATCGTCATCGCCGTCCGGCTCGACCGCGTCCGTCCCGCACAGGGTCCGCAGTCCCTCGTGCGGGACGTTTCACGCGCCGGCGTCCTCGCTCGGATCCGCAAAGTCCCGCAGCAGGGCGTCGGCGTCCTGGGAAGAGCGCAGCCGCACTCCCCGGTCCCCCGTCACGCCCAGATCGCGGCGCATGGCTTCCCTCATGGCAGCGATCAGAGTCCAGACGCCATGCTGTGCCTCGGCGGCCGACCGCAGGGTTTCACCAGGGCGCGGGTTCCCCTGCTCCAGGCGTTTGACCTGCCCGTAGACCCTGGTCAGAGCGCCGTTCACCTCGCCGGCCGGGGTAACCACCGCGTCAGGCGCGATCATCAGCGCCTCGGACCAGCGATCTCGGTGGGCGTTCTTGGCGGCTTCCAGCGCCTGTACGTCCTCGTCGCCGGGCGTACGGTCCCGCAGCACGTACAGATGGCGGCTCAGCGCCGTGCAGAACTGTCGTGCGTCGCGGTGCAGTTCCGAATAGCAGCGGCGCCGCAGCTCGCGGTTCTCGCGGGCCTCCTGGATGGCCTGGGTCATCTCCAGCTCGCGCCGCTTGGCCCTCTCGGCACCCTGCTGGGTGAGCAACGCGCCCCCGAGCGTGCCCGCCACACCGGCCACGGCTATCAAGACCGCCCCAACGTCCATTGGATCACCCTAGACGGGAGGCATCGCGCAAGTCCCCGTGTGTCATGGGCAGTTCGGCCCACACCGTCTTGCCGTGGGCCGGTGCCTCCGCCACGCCCCAGCGGTTCGCGTACGCCTCGACGATGCGCAAGCCGCACCCTCCCTCCGCGTCCTGCTCCACCGGGGCCGGGACGCGCGGGACCCGGTCACCCCGGGGATCGGTGACCTCGATACGGAGAGTGCGATCGGCTCGCAGTGTCAGTCGCAGCCGGAAGTCCCTGCCCCGGACCCGTCCATGCAGCACGGCGTTGGACGCCAGCTCCGCTACCACCTGCGCGGCGGCCTCGTATGGCTCGCCCCACTCGTCGAGTTGGCGTTCGGTGAGCAGCCGCGCCAGTCGAGCACCCCTTCGAGTAGCGGACAGCTGCACCGCGAAGTGGCGGGTGGGGGCGGTGATTTGGGCGAGGGATTTCTGGCTCATGTCACCCAGCGTGGCCGCACCTCCCTACTCTGAACAGCAACGACCCCGGTACGGAGAGTGACTGTCCGGACGCGTGGCGGGGTCGTACGGCTCGTACGTCAGGAGGGGAAGGCGTGGAGGACGAGGAAGCGGCGGCCGTGCTCAGGACGGTCGGGCGGCAGATCAAGATGTGGCGCGAGGCCGCGGGGCTGAAGCAGACGGAACTGGGCTCGGCTATCGGGTACGGCGAGGAGATGGTTTCGTCCGTGGAGCGGGCGAGGCGAATCCCCAAGCCGGACTTCCTGGACAAGACCGACGAGGCGCTCGGGGCCGGGGGCAAGATCTCGGCGATGAAGAAGGATGTGGAGGAGGCTCGATATCCGAAGACAGTGCGGGACCTGACGAAGCTGGAGGACCAGGCGGTCGAGCTCGGGGCCTACGACAACCATCAGATCAACGGGCTTCTCCAGACGCCGGAGTACGCCCAGGCGTTGTACGCCATGCGACGGCCCGCCTTCACGGAGGACGAGATCGAGCGGCACGTCGCCGCGCGCATGGCACGGAAGGCCGTCTTCGATCGCGTGCCTCGACCGCTCATCACCTTTGTCCAGGAAGAGTCGACGCTACGGCGGCCGGTCGGGGGCAGAATGGTGCTCGGCCAACAGCTCGAACACCTGTTGGAGGCCGCCAAGTTGAGGCACGTTTCGATCCAGGTCATGCCGACGGATCGGGAGGACCGCGCGGGCATGGCAGGTCCGTTCCGGCTGCTGAAGCTCCAGGACGGCAAGGCACTGGGGCACTTCGAGGCCCAGCTGCACAATCGCGTGATCAGCGATCCCCGGGACGTCCAGATCCTGGACATGCGCTATGGAATGATCCGGGCGCAGGCCCTCTCCCCCCGAGAGTCCCTGGCCTTCATTGAGAAAGTTCTGGGAGAAGAGACGTGACCACTGAGCTCGATTGGTTCAAGAGCAGCTACAGCAGCAATGACGGCCCCGATTGCGTCGAGGTCGCCATATCCCCCACCCGCCACCCCACCATCCACATCCGCGACTCCAAGAACAAGGACGCCGCCCGCCTGGCATTTACCGACGGCGCCTGGTCCGAATTCCTGGAGTTCGCGGTGGGACGCTGAGTCTCAGTCCTGGGCGGGGGCCGTTTCAGGGTCAGGAGTCGTGTCGTTCTCCTCGGCCTCCGCTCGCTCCTTCTTCAGAGCGAGTTCCCGGGCCAGGGCCTCCGAGTACAGCCTCATTTCCGCTTCTTTGCGCTCGTCGAACACCGATGCCTCCTTTGAATGCAGGGGTGTTGAGGGTGAAAAAAGGGGGACCGGTCAGGCGGAAGCGCGCTGGAACCGGGAACGGCAGTGGTCCGGGAGTGAGTGTGCCGACTCGTAGCGGGGTTCGTCGGGAATCAGCCGCCGCACCATCGTCATCGCACACCTCCCAAAAACAACTCGACCAGACCACAAGCCTCTTGGCTCAAAGATTACCCCGCCACCACCCGGCAAGTCACGGTCGGATTACATCCGCACACAGCTAATTCGCACGCTGTTCACCCGGCGAGCGCCGACCCAAGTACCGCACGGTCGGTATCCGAAAAGCGTTCCAGTGCCCCGGAGTCCAGTTCGCGGATCCTTTCCACGTCGGCCCGTGCCTCCGTGAGCCGATCCATCGCCGCGAACAGGACGGCCCGGCGGCACAACGCCCACACGTACCCCGGCCGGAGTTCCACCGCCCGGTTCAGGTCGGCGAGTGCCTCCGCGTGGCGGCCGAGGTTGGCGAGGGATGCGCCCCGGCTCGCGTACGCCGAGGTGTAGACGGGGTCCAGGGACAGCGCACGGTCGAGGTCGGCGACAGCCTCCTCGTCGCGGCCCGCGGCGCGCAGGGCGTCGCCGCGTTCGCAGCGGGCCCAGGGCCAGTCGGGGTTCAGGGCGAGGGCGTGGTCGAGGTCGGCCAGTTGGCGTCGGGGGTCGCCCAGCGCGCGCCAGGCCCGGGCGCGGCGGGCGAGCGCCCAGGCGTAGTCCGGCTTGAGGTCCAGTGCCCGGCCCAGGTCGGAGAGGGCAGCGTCCAGGTCTCCGCGGCGTTCGTGCGTGGCTCCCCGGGAGGCCCAGGCGAACTCGTTGGCCGCATCGAGGCGGATCGCCTCGCTCAGGTCCCGGACGGCTTCGGCGTGGTGCCGGGCGAGCCGGTGGTGTTCGCCGCGCAGGGCGACGTACCAGGAGTTGTCCGGCTCCAGCGCGACGGCCCGGTCCAGGTCGGCGATCGCGGCGTCGTCGTCGCCCAGCTCCCTCCGGATTCCGGCCCGGTGACGGTAGGCGACGGCCAGCTCCGGGTCCAGGGCGACGGCCCGGTCGTACTCGGCGAGGGCCTGCGCGTACGCCGCCTGTCCGCGCAGTTCGTCAGCCCGTATGACCCGGGCCCGGGCCTGGGTCGGTGCGTCGAGCACCGTGCGGCCCAGGAGCAGCCCGAGTGCGCTGATGACGCCCTCCGCGTCGAGAGCCGCTGTCAGTTCGGTGCCCCACCCGGCCACCGCCGCCGCGTCCGCGTCCTGGCCCGCGTCCACCAGCACACGCGCCCACTGCGCGGCCACGACCGCACCGGTGTCGCAGGCGTGGACGAAGTCCCGCAGCGCCTGCGGCAGCGCGTCCCGCTCACCGGCGCAGAGCAGGTGATACACCTCGGCCAGGCGCAGGCTCCGCCACGTCTCGTCGGCCCACGGCTCGGCCCCGCCGGCCTCGGTCTCCTCCCGCCAGCCGCCGAACGTCCGCGCCAGGCGCCGCTGCCGCTCGGCCCACCCGCGGGGTGACCTGTTCCGTTCCGCGCGCAGCATCGGCGCCCGTACGACGTCGTGGTAGCGCAGTCGGCCCCCGCCGAGCTCGCCGACGAACGGCATACTCCGCAACCAGGCGTAGAGGGGATCCAGTTGCTCCTCCGGGCAGTCGGTGACCGCCCGGAACACGTCCGCGTCCAGCCATCTCGGCAGCGCGCAGACCAGTGCGGCCGCTCGGCGTGCCGGGTCCCGCTCCCACTTCAGGAAGCGTTCCACCGCCGTGGCGCTCGGGTCGCCCACGTCGTCCGGGTCGGTGGGGCGGGACTCGGCGAGGGTGGAGACCAGGACGGGGAGTCCGCCGGTAAGGCGCAGGACCTCCTCGACGACCGGTTCGGCGGTCACGCCCTTCCCGGCGAGCAGGCCGCGTGCCTCCGCCTCGGTGAAGGGGGACAGTGGGACGTCCGTGATGAAGTCCCTCAGGCCGCCCCAGCGGGCCGTGTCCAGGGGGCGTTGTCCCGCCGTGACCACGACGGTCGTGGCCGGCATGGCGCCGTAGCGGTCGGTGGTCATCGTCTCGTGCAGCCAGTGGTCCAGATACGGGGCCGTCCGCTCGTACGTGTCGAGGAAGAGGGCGATCCAGGGGGCCGAGGGGGCGGCCTCCGAGAGTTCGCGCAGGAGCACTGGTGTGAGCACCTGCTCCGGGGCGAGGACCAGCTGCACGTCCTCGTGGTCGCGCAAGCGGGCCAGCACGCTCTCCCGGACCCGGTCCACTCCGCCCGCGAGTTCGGCGGAGTCGAGCATGCCCACGAGCGGGCCGACCACCGGGACCATCCCCAGCGCGACCATCCCGGCCCGGGCCACCACCCTCCCGCCCGCCGACGGGCCCGCGTCCTCCGCCTGCGCGTCCAGTGCGGCGAGCGCGGCCAGCTCCGCCTCGTGCCGGCGCGCGTCGTGGGCGGCGAGCAGGCGGTTCAGGTCCTTCAACCGACGGCCCTGCGCGGCGAACTGGCGGCTGATCTCCCCCATCACCTCCGGCACGCTGCCGGCGCCGTCGTCCATGTACGCGGTCAGCGCGCCCTGTTCGCGGGCGATCTGTTCCAACTCCCGCAGGAGGAAGGTCTTCCCGACGCCCGCGTTGCCGTGTACGTGGAAGCGAAAGCGGTGGCGTTCGTCGTGCGGAGGAGTTTCGAAGTTGGCCCGGAACAGGGCCCGTTCAGCGGACCGGCCGACGAAACCGGCCCGGGTCCGCTGCCGTATCAGATCCTGCATCGACGGCCTCGCCTGCGCCATCCGTACGCCCCCTCGCCTTGACCGGCCGCTTCCGTCGTCATTCTGTCGCGTCGGCGACCGCCGTTCGGGAAGAATCATCGGCATGGCCACCTCCTCCACATCACGCCGCGGCGCGCTGCCTCTCGCCGCCACCCTGCTCACCGCCACCGTCGCCCTCTACATGGCGCTGGTCGCGTTCGGGAACATCACCGACTTCGGCACCAACCAGCAGTTCGTCCGGCATGTTCTGGCCATGGACACCACGTTCAAGGACGAGGACCTGATGTGGCGGGCCATCACGAGTACGGGGCTCCAGGACGCCGCCTACGTCGCGATCATCGCCTGGGAGACCGTCGCCGCGCTCGTCCTCATATACGGGACCTGGCTGTGGGCCAGACGAGACGACCTGCGCGCCCGGCGGATGTCGACCTACGGGCTGCTGATGGTGATGCTGCTGTTCGGGGCCGGGTTCATCGCGATCGGTGGTGAGTGGTTCTCGATGTGGCAGTCGAAGAGCTGGAACGGGCTGGACGCCGCGACGCGGGCGTTCCTGTTCAGCGGCGCCGTGCTGATCGTCAACCACCTGCCGTCCCCGCGGACGGAGACGACAACCACCTGACCCCGGCCGCTACTTGAGCACGGTCACCGTCGTGCCGACCGTGCCGAACGCCCACAGTGCCGTGCCGTCCGCCTTCCGCATCCTGACTCCGCCCGTCTTGGCGCCTGAGTCGGCGGGAGGCGGCGAGGCGCCGTCGACCGCGTTGGAGAAGGCGACGGAGACGCCGGACTTCGCGGCGAAGTACAGGATGTGCTCGATCTGGACGCCGTCGGAGCCGGTCGTGGCCTCGTTGCGGGACGACACCGTGTACGTGCCGGGGTCGGGGCTGACCGTGCCCGGCCACACGGCGAACGTACGGCGGGTCGCCTCGCTCGCGTCGACCAGCCACACCCGCTTCTCGCCGAGGGAGTAGACGATGCGCCGGCCGGTGCCGGAGCCGTCGGGCACCCGGGCCGGGACGGACGCGGTGGGGGTGGGCTGCGCGCCCGCCGACGCCGAGGTGCTCGGCTTGGCCGAGCCGGCGGTGGGGTGCGGGCCCCGGTCCGCCTGCACGGCCAGGACCGTCACCGCGGCTATCGCTCCCACGGTCAGCCCGGTCACCCAGGCCCACGAAGGAAGTCGGGCAGGCACGGGCACGCATCTCCTCAGTCACGGGACCCCGCGGAACGGGGGTTCCGATCATCGTACTGCGAGAGCGTTGTTCCCCAGGCGGCTCAGGGGCCGTCGACGGCCTTCCGGACCGGTACGGGGCCGGTGCCGGCTCCGTGGACGGTGTAGCGCGGAGTGCGGACGGGGGCCGGGTAGGAGAGGTGCACGAGCCGGGTCTGCTCCTGCCGCATGTGGGTGAGCGACTCGAGGATGTAGCCCACGAGCAGGACGAGCGCGGCGATGGTCATGATCGCGGCGGCGAGGATCGCCGTGGGGACGCGGGACACCGTGCCCGTGCGGACGAACTCGGCGATGACGGGGCTGCCGAGGACGACCGAGATCAGGGCCAGGACGCCGGCGATCACGGTGTGGACGAGAGAGGGGCGCTCGCGGCGCGCCAGGTCGAGGATGACGCGCAGGATGCGCCAGCCGTCCCGGTAGGTGCGCAGTTTGCTCTCGCCGCCGGCGGGCCGGACCCGGTAGTCCACGACCACCTCCGCCGTGGGGAGACGGAGGTGGAGGGCGTGGATCGTCATCTCGGTCTCGGTCTCGAACTCCCGGGCCAGCGCCGGGAAGGACTTCACGAAGCGGCGCGAGAAGACCCGGTAGCCGCTGAGCATGTCGGTCACGTCGTTGCCGAACAGGGACCGCACCGCCCCGGTGAGCAGTTTGTTGCCGACCGCGTGTCCGGCCCGGTAGGCGCCGTCGTCCGTCACCCGGCGGGCGCCGACGACCTGGTCGTACGGCCCCTCGAAGAGCAGGTCCACCAGTTCCCGGGCGCGGCCGGCGTCGTAGGTGTCGTCGCCGTCGATGATGAGCAGGGCGTCGGCGTCGATGTCGGCGAAGGCGCGGCGGATGACGTTGCCCTTGCCCTTGCGGGGCTCCTGCCGGACGATCGCGCCCGCCGCACGGGCGACCTCCACGGTGCGGTCGGTGGAGGCGTTGTCGTAGACGTAGACGACGGCCTCGGGGAGGGCCGCGCGCAGGTCGCGGACCACTTTGCCGACGGCCGCCTCCTCGTTGTGGCACGGCACGACACACGCGATCGTCGGTTCCACGACCACTCCCCACTCCTCGACTGAGCCGGTGTCGAATAGTCACATATGGGTAAATCATGCGGTATGCGCGCGTCCATGAGGCGGGGGCGCGCCGGGTGGCTACTCTCGCTCTGTGCCGGTTCTCGCCTCTGTGACACGTTCCGTCCGTGATGCCGTACGGGGTATCTGGCGCGAGGCCGCCAAGTTCTCAGTCGTCGGGGCCCTGGCCTTCGTCGTGGACAACGGCGGCTACAACCTGCTGGTCTTCGGGCTGCCCGGCGGCGCGCAGGGCGGGCCGATGGGGGCCGCTCCCGTCCAGGCGTCCGTCGTCGCGACGGGTGCCGCCGCGCTGTTCAGCTGGGCCGGGAACCGCTACTGGACCTACCGGCACCAGCACCGCGAGAAGATGGCCCACGAACTGGGCCTGTTCCTCGTCGCGAACGGTTTCGGTCTCGCCATCACGGCGGGCACGGTCTTCGTGTCCCGGCAGTTGCTCGGGCTCGACTCGGCCCTCAGCGACAACACCGCCCGCATCTTCGGCTGGGTGCTCGCGACCCTGTTCCGCTTCTACGCCTACCGGCGTTACGTCTTCGTCGCACCCTGAGCCGTTAGCATCCGGCATATGGGACAAATGCCATGGGTGCCGCGTGCGCAGCGCTGGGTCTGGGGGCTGGCCGCCGTCGCCGCGGTCTGCTGCCTGGCCACGACCCTCGTCTTCACCCCCGGCTACCTGAGTCCCGACAGTCTCGACCAGCTCCGGCAGGCCAGGGGGCAGACGCCGCTGACCGACTGGCATCCGCCCTTGCTGAGCCTGGTGTGGCGTGCGCTCATCGCGGTGACCGGCTCGATCGCGTCCATGGTCGTGCTCCAGGCCGTTCTCTTCTGGGGAGCGCTCTGGGTACTGGCCTGGTGCGTCTGGGAGCTGACCGCGAGCCGCGGCGGTTCGCTCGCCGTACTCGGCCTCGGTCTGGCTCCCTTCGTGCTGACGTTCGTCGGGGTGGTGTGGAAGGACGTCCACGTGGCGGTCGCACTGCTCGCCGCGTGCGCGGTCGCGCTCACCGGGCTGCGGCTGCGGGACCACCGGCCTCCTCGTCCCGCCGTGCGGTGGGGGCTGCTCGGGCTGGGCGTGCTGTTCCTCGCGTACGCCATGCTGGTGCGCAAGAACGCCTTCTTCGCCGCGCTCCCCGTCTTCGTCATGCTGGTCCTCGCCCTGTGGCGCGCTCCCGGACGCCGTACGTGGGTGACGTGCACGGCGGCGCTCGTGGCCGCCCTCGTCGTACCGACCGTCGCCATCTCCCTGTTCGCGCGGCCTCTCGGGACGAAACAGGCCGCACAGATCATGCTCGACGACCTGGTCCACGTACTGAAGGTGGACGCGCTCCGGACGGCGGACGTGCCACCAGGTCTCAGGGACCGGCTCGTGGCCGCCGCGCAGGAGTGCGAGCGCGTCGGGGCCCTGTCGGACGCCTACTGGGCCTGCTACGAACGGCCGGCGGACGGGCTGCGCGGGGACTCGGGGGAGATCACGTCCCTGTGGCTGCGCGAGATGAGCGGGCATGTGCCGCACTATCTCCAGTACCGGCTGCGGCTCTTCACGACTCTGCTGTTCGAGACCGACGATCCGTACAAAGCGGGGGTCAGCCGCAACGACCTGGGCATCGAGGTGGCGCATCCCCGGCTGGAGGACATGCTCGGCACGTACGTCAACGGCATGGTGACGGACGTGCGGTGGCTGTTCCGCGGGTGGTTCTGGCTCGCCGTCGCGCTGGTGCTGGCCATCCGCCCGGGCAAGGGCCGGTTTTCGATGCCGGTCCGGGCGCTGGGCATCAGCTCGGCGGCCTACATCCTCGGCTATCTGCCGATCATGCCCGCGACGGACTTCCGCTACGTCTACTGGCCGGCGATCGCCTGCACGCTCGGCCTGCTCCTGCTCTGGCTGGGCCGGGGCACGGCTCTCCCACCGCCGAAGAGCCCCGGCGCCGCGCCCGACCGTGCCGTGACGGCACAGCAGCCGGCGGACACCGGGGGCCGGTAGACCCCTCGGTCAAGAACCGGCAGCAGCGCCGGCAGATGCCCGTCCGACGCCTTAGCCGCCCTGCGGGACCCCACCCACGGGGTGTTCCGACGGCTTCGCCCGACGGGACCGCGCCATCGGCTGAACCGGGACACGGCGTCCCGCCGTCATCGGCCCCCGGGACCAGAGCCGGTCGCACGGTGACGGCGCAGCAGCCGTCGGGCGCCGGGGCGAGTAGACGGCCTCGCCCCGCCGCTCAGTCCAGCACCGGCAACAGCTCCGGCAGATGCCCGTCCGACGCCTGCGCCGCCCGCTGCCGCTCCTGCGGGACCTCCCCGTACAGGGTGTTCCGGGGTTTCGCCGGGCGGCCCGCGGCGTCGGCCACCGCGATGAGGTCCTTGACCGACTTGTAGGAGCCGTACGAGGAGCCCGCCATGCGGGAGATCGTCTCCTCCATGAGCGTCCCGCCGAGGTCGTTGGCACCCGAGCGGAGCATCTCGGCCGCGCCCTCGGTGCCCAGCTTCACCCAGCTGGTCTGGATGTTGGGGATGTACGGGTGCAGCAGGAGCCGGGCCATGGCCGTGACCGCGCGGTTGTCCCGCATGGTCGGGCCGGGGCGGGCGATGCCCGCGAGGTACACGGGCGCGTTGGTGTGCACGAACGGCAGCGTCACGAACTCGGTGAAGCCGCCGGTGCGCTGCTGGATGCCGGCGAGGGTGCGCAGGTGGCCCAGCCAGTGGCGGGGCTGGTCGACATGCCCGTACATCATCGTCGAGGACGACCGGATGCCCAGCTCGTGGGCCGTCGTCACGACCTCGATCCAGTCCGCGGCGGGCAGCTTGCCCTTGGTGAGGATCCAGCGGACCTCGTCGTCGAGGATCTCGGCGGCGGTGCCCGGGATGGTGTCCAGGCCCGCCTCCTTGGCCGCCGTCAGCCACTCGCGGATCGACATGCCGGTACGGGTCGCGCCGTTGACGACCTCCATCGGCGAGAAGGCGTGCACGTGCATGCCGGGGACGCGTTCCTTCACCGCCCGCGCGATGTCGAAGTACGCCGTGCCGGGCAGGTCCGGGTGGATGCCGCCCTGCATGCAGACCTCCACCGCGCCGACGTCCCAGGCCTGCTGGGCCCGGTCGGCGACCTGGTCCAGGGACAGGGTGTAGGCGTCAGCGTCCGTGCGGCGCTGGGCGAAGGCGCAGAAACGGCAGCCCGTGTAGCAGACGTTGGTGAAGTTGATGTTGCGGGTGACGATGTAGGTGACGTCGTCGCCGACGGCCGACCGGCGTACGTCGTCGGCGATCCGCGCGAGGGCGTCCAGGGCCGGGCCGTCCGCGTGCAGCAGGGCCAGTGCCTCGTCGTCGGTGAGCTTCGTGGGGTCGTCGGCCGCGGTGCGCAGGGCCTGCCGTACGTCGGTGTCGATGCGCTCCGGTGCCATGCCGGGGGCGGCCGCCTCGCGCAGGGCGCCCCAGTCGCCGTACACCTCGTCGAAGTCGTCGCGGCGGTCCGAGCTGCGGCCCTCGCTGTCGATCGAGGTGTGCAGGTCCGTGCGGCCGGAGGCGACGAAGACCTCCTCCGGCTCCTGCCACGGCAGGCCCTGCGGCAGGGCCTCGGGGCGGGCCAGGCCGGTCTCCGGGTCGGCCAGCGCCGCCACGTGCGGACGCAGCCGCGGGTCCAGCCAGGGCTCGCCGCGCCGCACGAACTCCGGGTACACGCAAAGACGTTCCCGCAGTACGAAACCGGCCGCGCGGGACTTCTCGGCGAGCTGGTCGATCTGCGGCCAGGGGCGCTCGGGGTTGACGTGGTCGATGGTCAGCGGGGACACCCCGCCCCAGTCGTCGATGCCGGCGCCGATCAGCCGCTCGTACTCGTCGTCGACGAGGTTGGGCGGGGCCTGGATGCAGCCCGAGGGACCCATGAGGAGCCGGGCGACGGCCACCGTGGCGACCAGTTCGTCCAGTTCCGCGTCGGGCATGCCGCGCATCGCGGTGTCCGGCTTGGCGCGGAAGTTCTGGATGATCAGCTCCTGGACGCCGTGGTAGGCCCGGGAGACCTTGCGCAGCGCGAACAGGGACTCGGCGCGCTCCTCGTAGGTCTCGCCGATGCCTATGAGGATCCCCGAGGTGAAGGGCACGGAGGAACGCCCGGCGTCCTCCAGCACCCGCAGCCGCACGGCGGGCTCCTTGTCGGGAGAACCGTGATGCGGACCGCCCGGCTCGGACCAGAGGCGGGTCGCGGTCGTCTCCAGCATCATGCCCATGCTGGGCGCGACGGGCTTCAGCCGCTGGAAGTCGGTCCAGGACATGACGCCCGGGTTCAGATGGGGAAGAAGGCCCGTCTCCTCCAGAATGCGGACGGAGATGGCGCGGACGTAGGCGAGGGTGTCGTCGTAGCCGTGCGCGTCGAGCCACTCGCGCGCCTGCGGCCAGCGGTCCTCGGGCTTGTCACCGAGGGTGATGAGGGCTTCCTTGCAGCCCAGGGCGGCGCCCTTGCGGGCGATGTCCAGCACCTCGTCGGGGGACATGAACATCCCGTGGCCCTCCCGGCGCAGCTTGCCGGGGACGGTGACGAACGTGCAGTAGTGGCACTTGTCCCGGCACAGCCGGGTCAGCGGGATGAAGACGCTCTTGGAGTACGTGATGACGCCGGGCCGGCCGGCCGCCTCCAGACCCGCGTCCCGCACCCGGGCGGCCGAGGCCGCCAGGTCCTCCAGGTGCGCGCCCCGGGCCTGGAGCAGGACGGCCGCCTCGGCGACGTCGAGGGAGACGCCGTCCCTGGCCCGTTTCAGGGCGCGACGCATGGAGTTCTCGGTGGGTCCGGTTCCGGAGGTCGCGGAAGTCGTCATCCTTCGAGCATACGATCGCGCTGATCAACTCAGCCGAGGCCCGTCAGTGGAAGGCCAGCCACCCGATGCCCAGGGCGGACACGAGGCCGCTGAGGGCGACGGCGAGGGGCCTGTGGCGGTGCAGGGTGAACCAGACCAGCGCGGCGGTCAACAGTACGGCGAGCGTGCCGATCGCTCCGCGCAACAGGCCTTGGCTGTAGCCGTATTCGGCGAAATGCCGCCCGAGCCACGCTAACCAGGCAATCCTCATGACGCTGTGCTGCTCCCCCCGTGCGCTCCGCCGAGTTGTCAGGTACCTGGAAGATAGCGCGTCAGCCCGTCCAGTGCCTTCAGCACCTCCGCCTCCCCCGCCGGCGGCAGTTGTGCCACGACCTCCTCGATGCCCAGGTCCGCGTAGTGGGCGAGCTTGCCCGGGGTCGGGTGGACGGCGTACGGGACGACGTGCAGGCCCTCGGGGTCGCGGCCCGCCTCGGTCCAGGCGGTGCGCAGCTGCGGCAGGGACTCGGAGAGGCCGCGGCCGCCGATGGGGAGCCAGCCGTCGGCGTATTCGCAGATGTGGGCGAACAGTTTCGGCCCTGCGGCGCCGCCGACGAGCGTGCGCGGGCCGACGACCGGGCCGCGCGGCTTCTGGACGGGCTTGGGGTGCGCGTGGCTGGCCCGGACGCCGCCGAACTCCCCCTCGTACGCGACCGGTTCCTGCGACCACAGCGCCCGCATCAGCGCCATCCGGTCCCGGACCAGCTCGCGCCGGGTGCGCCACCGTACGCCGTGGTCGGCGGCCTCCTCGACGTTCCAGCCGAAGCCGAGCCCGAGCGTGAACCGGCCGCCGGACAGGTGGTCCAGGGTCGCGACCTGCTTGGCCAGGTCGATCGGGTCGTGCTGGGCGACGAGCGTGATGCCCGTGCCGAGGCCGAGCCGCTCGGTGACGGCGGCGGCCTGGCCGAGCGCCACGAACGGGTCGAGGGTGCGGCCGTACTCGCGCGGCAGCTCGCCGCCCGCCGGGTACGGGGTGGTCCGCTCGACGGGGATGTGCGTGTGCTCGGGCAGATACAGCCCGGCGAAACCGCGGTCCTCCAGGTCGCGGGCGAGCCGGGTCGGGCTGATCGTCTCGTCGGTGAGGAAGATCGTTACGGCGATGCGCATGAGCTATCTCTACCCGAGGGTCACTCGACTGTCCATACCGACCGGTCGGCATACTCTGTCTGCATTCTCAGGTGACAGTCGCGAGCGCCGCATAGCCGGCGCCGGCCTCAGCGGTGGCCCACAGCAGGGCGGCGACCGCGCTGTAGGGCGCGATGCGGTGGTAGGGCAGGCGGGTGGCGCCCGCCAGGTGCGGGGTGAGCGTGCGGAGCACCGGAACGAAGCGGGCCAGGAACACGGCTTGGCCGCCGCGGCGGTCCATCCGGGTCTCGGCGTTCCGCCAGGCGGTGGCCGGGACCCGGCTGCCGAGGCGTCCCGTGCGCAGGCGGTCGCCGAGCAGGGCTCCGGTGCGGTGGCCGAGCAGGTCACCGACCACCGCGGCGCCCGCCGTGACCCCGACGACGAGCGGCAGGCTCAGATGCCCGGTGCGGGCCAGCGCCCCGGCCGCCAGCAGCAGGCCGAGGGTGGGGACGAAGGCGCCGACCAGCAGGACGGACTCGGCCAGGACCGCCGCCACCAGGACCGCGTAGGCGGTGGTGGCGGGGACGTGGCCGAGGAGGTCCGAGGGGACGGTCACCGGCGGGCTCCGGTGACGTCATGCAGCGCGTCCGGCGCGCCGCGGTGCGGGCGCCGCAGCTGCCACACCCTGGCCGGGGGCAGGTTCGCCCACACCGACCAGCGGCCGGTGGCGTACCGGCGTCGGTAGGCGGCCATCACCTCCTCGACGGCGTGGTGCCGGCGGGCCTCCGTGCGGGAGGACAGCAGGGTGCGGGCCTGCCGGGTGCCCCGGTAGGCGAAGTAGGTGAGGGTGCCGCCGGGGTGCAGGAGCTCCAGGTACCGGGCCATGATCGTTTCGGCCTGGCCGGGGGTGAAGTTGGCCAGGGGCAGGCCGGAGACGATCACGTCGTAGCGCTGTTCGCCGGGCAGGTCCTCGACGTAGGAGCGGTGGACCCGGACCCGCTCGGGCTCCCCGGCCAGGAGGGGGTGCGTGTCGACGAGGCGGCGCAGCCGGGCGGCGAAGCGGGGGTTGGCCTCGACGACGTCCAGGCGGCTGCCGGGCGGCAGCTGCGGGACGAGGGCGCGGGTGACCGCTCCAGTTCCGCCTCCCGCCTCCAGGACGGTCAGCGACCGTGGTGCGAGGGCGCGCAGCGGCTCGGTCAGCGCACGGGCCAGGGCCTTGCCGCTGGGGGTGACGGCGCCGGTGGTGCGCGGATCACGGGCCGCTTCGGTGAGGAACGTCCAGTCCATGGTTCGGGAATCCATGGTTGCGATGTTAGGAAGCAGCCTGAGCCCGGAAGTCCTTCGTTGTGGGGCGGCTGTCCCCTACGAAAGTAGGCGGTGGAGGGCGACCGAGGTCGGAGGCCGGACATGCCCGGCCCGCCTAGGATCCGGGGGGTGATGCGGAGAGTGAGCCTGCCGTGGGGCACCTACGGGCGCTGGTGCCTGGTCGCGGTGCTGACCGCCCTCGCCGTGCTGAACGGCGCCTCCACCGCCGGCGGCCGGTACGTCACGCCGGCCACGGTCACGGCGGTCCTGTGCGGACTGGCCCTGCTGGTGCGCCGGTTGCCCTGGTACGCCGCCGCCCTGCCGGCCACCGCGGCGACCGGGCTGTGGGGATGGCCGCTGCTGCCGCTGCTCCTCCTCGCACTGTTCGACCTGGCGGCGCACCGGCGTGCCCGGATCGCGGTGGGCTGCGCCGCGGCGGCGCTGGGCACCAACCTGCTCATCCCCCCGGCGATCTCGCTGTGGACCCCGCAGCAGTACGGCTCCACCCTGTTCGTGCTGCTGGCCCTGGTCGGCGGGCTGTGGGTGGGCAACCGCCGCCGGCTGCTGACGGCGCTGGGCGACCAGGTCGAGCATCTGCGGATCGAGCGGGAGTTGCGCGAGGAGGCCGCCCGCGCCGCCGAGCGGTCCCGGATCGCCGCGGAGATGCACGACGTACTGGCCCACCGCCTGAGCCTGATCGCCCTGCACACGGGCGTCCTCGCGACCCGCGACGAGCAGTTGCCGGCACCGGTCGTGGAACGCCTGGCCCTGCTGCGCACCGCCTCCACCGAGGCCCTGGCCGACCTCCGCGACGTCCTCGGAGCCCTGCGCGACCCCGGCTGTGAGCCCGCCGAGGCCGCTCCCGTCCCCGTCCTGCGCGACGTGGACGCACTGGTCGAGCAGGCACGGGCGGCGGGGCAGCAGGCCGCGCTGCGGGTGGAGGGCCGGCCCGAGCAGGCTCCCGCCGCCCACCGGCTGGCCGTCTACCGGCTCGTCCAGGAAGCGCTGACGAACGCCCGTAAGCACGCCGGGGGCGCCCCGGTGCGCATCCAGCTCTGCTACCGGCCGCCCGCCACCACCGTGGAGGTCACCAACGCCCCCGGCAGCCCGGCCGCACACGCCGTCGCCTCCGGTTTCGGGCTGGTCGGCCTGCGTGAGCGCGTCACCGCCCTCGGCGGCCACCTGCACGCCGGACCCGGTGGGGCCGGCAGCTGGCGGCTGGCCGCCCGCATCCCGCACCCCGCCGCCCTCGGACAGAACGGCACCCCCACATGATCCGCGCCCTGATCGCCGACGACGACGCCCTGGTCCGCCTGGGCCTCACCGACCTCCTCGACGGCGACCCGGGGATCGAGGTCGTCGCCCAGGCGTCCGACGGCCTGCACGCCGTCGAACAGGCCACCGCGCACCGCGTCGACGTCGCCCTCGTGGACGTCCGGATGCCCCGCATGGACGGCATCACGGCCACGGCCCGGCTGCGCGCCCTGCCCCACCCTCCGAGGGTGATCACGCTGACCACCTTCGATCTCGACGAGTACGTCTACGACGCCCTCGCGGCCGGGGCCGACGGCTTCCTGCTGAAGGACACGGACCCGGCCGAGATCCTGCGCGCCGTCCACCTCGTCGCCGCCGGCTCGGCGATGCTCCACCCCAGCGCCGCCCGCCGCCTCATCGACCGCCACCACCGCTCGGGCGGCCCGCAGGCGACCGCCGCCCGCGCCCGGCTCGACCGGCTCACGCCCCGGGAACGCGACGTGCTGACCCTGCTCGCCCAGGGCGAGACCAACGCCGACATCGCCGACCGCCTCGGCATGCGCGAGAGCACCGTCAAGGCCCACGTCAGCCGCATCCTCGCCGCGCTGGAGGTCACCAACCGGGTGCAGGCGGCCCTGCTGGCCCGCGACGCCGGGCTCACCGCCTGAACTCCCCGTCCGACCCGGCCTGTTCGGCTGCTTCCCGCCCCCGGATTCCCTTCCCTTACACGCCGGTTCACGGCTGAATACAAGGGTTGCACGCACCACCCCTGCACCACCCATGCCTTGTCACCGACGACACCTGGGGAGCAGCAGCATGTGCGAGGACAACCACGGCGGGCTCGGCCGGCGCGCTCTGTTCGTGACGGGAGCGGCCGCCGCGCTTACGTTGGGAAGCGTGAGCTTCGCTTCAGCGGCCGACGGGAACCAGGACGACGGGGACCAGGAGAGCAGAACGGTGCGCGGCACCCTGCCGCCCGGCTCCCCGGACTTCGTGTACGTGCCCGTCGAGGTCCCGGCCGGGGTCCGGGAGATCAAGGTCGCCTACACCTACGACCGCCCGTCCGTCCCGGCCGGCACGACCGGCAACGCCCTCGACATCGGCATCTTCGACGACCGCGGCACCGAGCTCGGCGGCCGGGGCTTCAGGGGCTGGTCGGGCGGGGCACGCACGGAGTTCTTCATCCGCGCGGACCAGGCCACGCCCGGCTACATCCCGGGCCCGGTGCGCGAGGGCACCTGGCACATCGCGCTCGGCCCGTACACGGTCGCCCCGCAGGGCCTGTCGTACGAGATCACGATCACGCTGACGTACGGCGAGCCGGGCGAGGCCGTAGCGCCCGTGTACCCGCCGGACCGGGCCAGGGGCCGGGGCCGTGCCTGGTACCGGGGCGACTGCCATCTGCACTCCTGGTATTCGGATGGCCGTCGCACCCCCGCCGAGATCGGGGCGCTGGCGCGGGCGGCGGGGCTGGACTTCATCAACTCCTCCGAGCACAACACGCACGCGTCGCACGCCCACTGGTCGGACGTGGCCGGGGACGACCTGCTGGTCATGCTGGGCGAGGAGGTCACCACGCGCAACGGCCACGTCGTCGCGCTCGGCACCGACCCCGGCACCTTCGTCGACTGGCGCTACCGGGCCCGCGACAACCGCTTCGGCCGTTTCGCCCGCCAGATCCGCCGCGCCGGAGGCCTGGTCGTCCCGGCCCACCCGCACGCCACCTGCGTCGGCTGCAACTGGAAGTTCGGCTTCGGCGAGGCGGACGCGGTCGAGGTGTGGAACGGCCCCTACACGCCCGACGACGAGGTGGCCCTCGCCGACTGGGACAGCATGCTGGTGGCGTCCGTGCGGGACGGGCGCGACTGGATCCCGGCGATGGGCAGCAGCGACGCCCACCGCGACCCGGACGCCGTCGGGCGCCCCCAGACGGTCGTCCTGGCCGACGACCTGACCCGCCGGGCGATCCAGGAGGGCATCCGGGCGGGACGGTCGTACATCGCCGAGTCCGCCAAGGTCGAGCTGTCGTTCCGGGCGTCCGGCGCACGCGGCGAACACGCGGGCATCGGTGAGCGGTTGCGGGTGGACCGCGACACCCCGGTCACCGTCCGCCTGGAGGTCACGGGCGCCCCGCGCTGCACGGTCCGCTTCGTCACCGACCAGGGCGTGCTGCACACCAGCGCCCCGCTGCCGGTGTCCGGCTCGGGTGTCGTCGAGTGGCGGACGACGCCGTCCTACGCGGCGTACGTACGGGCGGAGCTGCGGCACGAGGCGGCGGCGGGGCCGGTGCCGGGGGTGCTGGCGGCGTTCACGAACCCGATCTTCCTGGGGCGCGCCGCCGGGTGACTCCGGCGATAGCGATGTCAGGTCCCGTCCGGGTCCGCCCGGCCCGCCAGGTCGGCCACCACCGCCGCGTGATCCGACGGCCACACCCCGTCCACCGGGCCGTCGCACGCCCGCCGGACGTCCCGTACGCGGCCGAGTCCGCCGGGGCCGGGCGGGCCCACGTGGATGTAGTCGATGCGCACGCTCGGCTCGTGGGTCTGCGCCACGTACGGGTTGGCCGCGTCCCAGGTGGCCGAGGGCGCGGCCGGGTCGGCGTACTCCCAGGCGTCGAGCAGGACCTGGCCGGGCGCGGCCGGGGCGGTCTTGTAGCCGCCGATGAGACGGATCTCGTCGGAGTCGGGCCAGGCGTTGAGGTCGCCGGTGACCACGGGCGGGAACGGGGTGTCGCCGCGGTGCCGGGCGACGAACCCGGCGAGCGCGGCGACCTGGCCGCAGCGGACCGCGGAGGCGTCCGGGGCGGAGGCGAAGTGGGTGGTGAAGAAGGGGATTTCGTGGGTGGGGCCGGCCAGGCGGGCGTAGAGGGCCAGCCGGCCGTCGTTCACGTCGGCCGGGGCGGGCAGCGGCAGCACGTCCCGGTCCACGACCGGCCATCTGCTGAGCACGGCGTTGCCTATGTCCACCGTGGGGTCCCCGATCCGCCGCCGCCAGCGCTCCGGGGCGGGCGAGGGGGCCCAGGCGCAGTGCAGGCCCAGCTCACCGGCCAGCCACTCGGCGAGGTTCTCGCCGTCGGCGGCCCACACCTCCTGGAGGCCGACGACGTCGGGGCGCAGCTCCCTCAGGGCCGTCAGAATCGCCTTCTGCCGTGCCTGCCAGGGCCCGAAGCGCCACCAGAGGTTCCAGGTCACGATCCGCATCCGCAGCCACCCGCTCTCGTCCCGCCGCGTCAGGGATCATTGAAGCAGGAACCATTGAAGAAACCGTGAGAGCTTGGTGCGAAGGAGACCCCCGACGATGTCACGCCTCACCGACCTGAGGTTCCGCGCCGCAACGTCCTTCCAGCGCCGCATCAACCCGCTCATGCGCCGCCTCCCCCTCCAGACGGTCCTGGAGACGAAGGGCCGCGTCTCGGGCCTGCCCCGCCGCACACCGGTGGGCGGCCGTCGCGTCGGCGACTCCTTCTGGCTGGTGTCGGAGTTCGGCGAACGGTCGCAGTACGTGCGCAACATCAAGGCCGATCCTCGGGTGCGGGTGCGGATCCGGGGGCGGTGGCACACGGGGTCCGCGCACCTGCTGCCGGACGACGACCCGGTGGCGCGGCTGCGCCGGCTGCCCAGGTTCAACGGCCTGGGGGTGCGGGCGTTCGGGACGGATCTCCTGACCGTGCGGGTGGATCTCCGGAAGACAAAGGGCTCGTGACGCTCGCTGCCCGTGTGATCCCCGGTAGGTCAGCCGCCCGTGGTGGCGAGCTTTGCCGCGAACCCGAGGAAGAGGGCGCCGGCTCCGCTGGTCAGCCCCGCCGAAAGGCGTCGCCGGCGGCGGAACTGGGTCGAGAGGTAGGTGCCGCCGAGGATCAGCAGGGTCACGTAGCTGACGCTGATCACCTGGTAGATCAGCGCGAGCAGCCCGAAGGACAGCGCCGGGTGCGGATAGGACGGGTCGACGAACTGCACGAAGAAGGAGATGAAGAAGAGGATCGCCTTCGGGTTGAGCAGAGTGATCAGCAGCGACCGGCGGAACGGCCGCTCGCCGTCCTGGGCGCCCTCCGGCCCTTCGGCCGGTGCCGCCGCCTTGCGGGTGCGCCACATCTCCCATGCTCCGCGGATCATCCCGAAGGCGATCCAGGCCAGATAACCGGCCCCCGCGTACTTGATGACGGAGAAGACGAGTTCGTTGGCGCGCAGCAGCGAGGAGAGCCCCGCGGCGGTGAGCAGCATCAGCAGGGTCTCGCCGATGAACACGCCCGCCGCGGCCCTGTAGCCGGTGCGCACGCCGCGCCGTGCCGCCACGGACAGCGTGTAGAGCGAACTGGGCCCCGGAAGCAGAATGATGAGAAGTGTCCCCAGGGCGTAGGTGGAGAGGTTGGAGACTCCCAGCATCTGCTGCTCCCTTCGAGGCGGCTCACGGCTCGTGGCGGCTCACCGCTCCTGGCGGCTCACGGCTTCCCGGCGTTGAGCGTAGTCCCCGGTGGGAGAGGCGAGTGAAGTTTTTTCCCCGGCGACCTCCTACCCCGGCCAGACGATCGCCTGCACCTCGCTGTAGGCGTGCAGGGCGTACGAGCCGACGTCCCGGCCGACCCCGCTCTTCTTGAAGCCGCCGAAGGGGGCCTCCATGTTGCGGCCCACGGTGTTGATGCCGACGCCGCCGGCGCGCAGGCGGCGGGCCACCCGGAAGGCCCTGGCCACGTCGGACGACCAGACGTAGTCGATGAGGCCGTAGTCGGTGTCGTTGGCCAGGGCCACGCCCTCCTCCTCGTCGTCGAAGGGGATGACGACCACGACCGGGCCGAAGATCTCCTCGCGGGCCACGCGCATGTCGTTGGTGCAGTCGGCGAGGAGGGTGGGGGTGACGTAGAAGCCGGTCGGCAGACCGGGGCGTGCGCCGCCCGTGACGGCCACCGCGCCTTCCTTTCGGCCCAGTTCGACGTACGACTCGACCCGGTCCCGGTGTGCCGCCGAGATCACCGGCCCGACCACCGTGTCCGGCTCCCGGGGATCTCCCACCTTCAACCGGCGTGCGTACTCGGCCAGTTGCCCGACCAGGCGGTCGTGGATCCCGCGCTGCGCCAGCACCCGGGTCGGTGCCGTGCAGATCTGGCCGCTGTAGAAGGAGAAGGTGGTGCCGATCCCGGCGACCGCAGAGCCGATGTCGGCGTCGTCGAGGACGATCGCCGCGCCCTTCCCGCCCAGCTCCATCAACTGCCGCTTCATGTCGCGGCCGCACACCTCGGCGATGCGCTGCCCGACCGCCGTGGAGCCGGTGAAGCTGACCATGTCGACGTCCGGTGACGCCACGGCCGCCTCACCGACCTCGGTCCGTGCGCCGCTGACCACGTTCACCACACCCGGCGGCACACCGGCGGCCTCCAGCGCCTGGGCCATCCGGTAGACCGACAGCGGATCCTGGGGTGCCGGCTTCACCACGACCGTGTTGCCCATGGCCAGGGCGGGGGCGATCTTGCCGGCCGGGTTGGCCCAGGGGTTGTTGTACGAGGTGACGCAGGTGACGACCCCGACGGGCTGGCGGACGGCGAGTGCGCCCATGACGGCCGCCCCGCCCATCGGACCCGCCTCGTTGATCTGCGGCGGGATCGCCCACTCGGCGGGCTCCACGCGCGCGTAGCGCCAAAAGCGCGCGGCGGCGACCCCGACCTGCATGCCGCGTGCGGTAGCAGTGGTCGCGCCGGTCTCCGCCCGGGCCAGCTCGGCGTACGGCACGAGACGGTCCCGGATGATGTCCGCGGCGCGGGCGAGGACCGCGGCCCGCTCCTGCGCAGGCGTGGCCGACCACGGCCCGAAGGCCTCGCGGGCCGCGGCGCAGGCCGCGCGCACCTGATCCCGCGAGGCCTCCGGCGCCCACCCGACGGTCTGCTCGGTCGCCGGGTCGATCACCTCGTAGTGCCCGCCGTCCGGCTCCACCCAGGAGCCGCCGACGAACAACGCCTGCCGTGCCGTCACCTCGTGCTCACCGTCTCCGTATCCCGGCCGGAGCGCAGCACACGCCCCGGCACGGCACCCGTCACCACGTCGTCGCGGATCGCCTCGACCCCGTTGACCCACACGGCCCGTACACCGAGCGCCCGGGAGTCCAGCCGCGGGCTGTCACCCGGCAGGTCGTGCACCAGGGTGGCCGGGCCCGCGTCGATCCGCTCCGGGTCGAACAGTACGAGGTCCGCGTGCCAGCCCTCCCGGACCTGCCCCCGCTCCCGCAGGCCGAAGAGCCGGGCCGGGTCGTCGGTCAGCATCTTCACGGCCTGCTCCAGAGCGACCAGCTTCCGGCCGCGCAGACAGTCCCCGAGGAACCGGGTCGTGTACGGCGCCCCGCACATCCGGTCCAGATGCGCACCCGCGTCGGACCCGCCGAGCAGCACGTCCTCGTGCTGCCAGGTCTGCGCCCGCAGCGCCCAGGACGCCGGGTCGTTGTCGGGCGGCATCGGCCACAGCACCGTGCGCAGCTCGTCGTTGGCGCATATCTCCACCAGGCACGCGAAGGGCTCCTGGCCGCGCTCCTCGGCGATGTCCTTCACGACCCGGCCGGTCATCCCGGCGTTCGCCTCGCTGTAGGTGTCGCCGATGACGTACCGCCCGAAGTTCGCCAGCCGCCGGAAGACGCCCGCCTCCTTGGACCGGGCCCGCCGCAGCATCTCGGCCCGTACGTCCGGGTCGCGCAGCTTCTTGATCCGCTCGGGCACGGGCAGCCCGAGAATCGGCCCCCACCCGGGGATGAGGTTCAGCGCACAGAAAGTCCCCAGCGACATGTTCATGGGCGTGAGGATCGGCATGGTCAGGGCCACGACCCGGCCGCCCGCCTTCCGTGCCTGCTCACTCGCCAGGAGCTGCCGGGGCACCCGCTCGGGCACGGCCGCGTCGATGGTCAGGACGTTCCAGTTCAGCGGCCGCCCCGCCGCAGCGCTCATCTCCACGAACAGGTCGATCTCCGCGTCGCTGAACTGATCGAGACAGCCCGCGACGATCGCCTCGATCTGCGTGCCCTCGTGCTCCCCGACGGCCCGCGACAGCGCCAGCAGCTCGGCCGGTTCGGCATGCCGGGAGGCGACCGGCTTCCCGTCGCCGTCGGAGTGACTGGTCGACTGGGTGGTGGACAACCCCCAGGCCCCGGCGCCCATGGCCTCCCGCAACAGCCCGACCATCGCCGCCAGTTGCTCCCCGGTCGGCTGCCCCCCGATGGCCTGCGGCCCCATCACGTACCGCCGCAGCGCACAGTGCCCCACCATGAACCCGGCGTTGACGGCGATCCGCCCCTCCAGGGCGTCCAAGTACTCCCCGAAGGAATGCCAGTTCCATGGCGCTCCCTCCTCCAGCGCCACCAAGGCCATGCCCTCGACCTTCGACATCATCCGCCGCGTGTAGTCGGCGTCCTCCGGGCGGTCCGGGTGCAGCGGCGCGAGCGTGAAACCGCAGTTCCCGCCGGCGACGGTGGTGACCCCGTGGTTGAGGGAGGGCGTGGCGTACGGGTCCCAGAAGAGCTGGGCGTCGTAGTGGGTGTGGGGATCGACGAAGCCGGGGGTGAGGACGAGGCCGTGCGCGCCCTCGACCGACAGGGCTTGCTCGGTGATCGCCCCTACGACGGCTATACGCCCGTCCCGTATGCCGACGTCGGCGGTGTAGGCAGGCGCACCGGTCCCGTCCACGACGGTCGCGCCCTGGATTACGTGATCGAGCATTGGGCTCACCTCCTGATGTGCGGTGGGACGAGTTACCTAGGGCCTGTCGTTTGGATCACGCCGCAGACGCGGGGTCTGGCACGCACCGAGCAGAACAGTCGCTTCCCTGCGACCTGATCCAAACGACAGACCCTAGGGGCGCGGGGAACTGCGCGACCTGCCACACGCCACCCGCACTCGCCACACGGCCCGCACCCCTACGGCGATTACGCGCTCTGTCGGAAACGGGACGTCCGATGCACAGGATCCGTATCGATTTTCGGAATCACGTGCTCCCCGACCAGCCGAATCGTCTGCAGGGTCTCGTCCCTCGGCACCCCCACCGGCAGCCCGAAACTCAACTGGTCCGCCCCCGCCTGCTCCCACCGCTTGCACTGCGTGAGCACTTCGTCCGGATCCCCGCAGATCAGCAGCTCCTCCTCGATGAGGACCTCCACGAACTCCTCGGTGTACTCCGGCAGCGTTTCCGGCCACACCGGAAATCCCTCGGGCCGCGGGAACGTGTCGTGGTACCGGAACACCAG
The DNA here is from genome assembly GCF_044459945.1 of Streptomyces sp. NPDC050164. Classification (NCBI taxonomy): domain Bacteria; kingdom Bacillati; phylum Actinomycetota; class Actinomycetes; order Kitasatosporales; family Streptomycetaceae; genus Streptomyces; species Streptomyces sp. NPDC050164. Next base: position 2,729 of record NZ_JBITJK010000031.1, on the reverse strand, counting down.
CGACGGCAGATAGTGCAGCTGCCCGTTCGCCGCGATCCGCACCGCCTCCTCGTGCGTCGGCGCACAGATCGCCGTGGTCGTCACCATCACGTTGTCGTTGACGAAGTCACCGACCGGCTCGGCATCCACGATCGCCGTCTTGTACTGCTCCAGCACCCACTCCATGTCGGAGACCTTCTGCACGCTGAAGCCGAGCACGCCGAGCCCCTTCTTCGCGGCCATGGCGTACGACGGCGGCGACCCGGCCGCGTACCACATCGCCGGGTGCGAGCCGCCGTACGGCTTCGGCAGGACCTTCCTCGGCGGCAGCGACCAGTGTTTGCCCTGGAAGCCGACGTACTCGTCCTGGAGCCACATCTTGGGGAACTCGGCGATGGTCTCTTCCCAGATCTCCTTGGTGTGGTTCATGTCGGTCACACCCGGCATGAAGCCCAGGATCTCGTGCGACCCGGCACCCCGCCCGCTGCCGAACTCGAACCGCCCCTCGCTGAGATGGTCGAGCATGGCGACCTTCTCGGCGACCTTCACGGGGTGGTTGACGGGGGCGAGCGGGTTGAAGATGCCCGAGCCCAGGTGGATCCGCTCCGTGGCGTGTGCCAGGTACCCGAGGAAGACGTCGTTGGCGGAGAGGTGCGAGTACTCATCCAGGAAGTGGTGCTCGGAGGCCCAGGCGTACTTGAAGCCCGACTTGTCCGCCTGGATGACGTACTCGGTCTCCTCCATCAGCGCCTTGTGCTCGGCGAGCGGGTCGGTCTCGGCCCGTTTGCCCACGTATCCCTGTACGAAGACCCCGAATTCCAAGGAGATTCACCGCCCCACGGTCAGTTCTGACGATCCGTCAGATACATGGCTCCGACTGTTCCACCGCTCCCCGGGAGCGTCAATAGCTGATGGCCCGTCAGTCCGGGCCGGGGCTCAGACGAGGCTCACGCCCGCCAGCCACCCGCCGTCGATCACGAACGGCTGCCCGGTGATGTAGGAGGAGTCCTCGCACGACAGGAACAGGGCGAGCCGCGCCACCTCCTCCGGCCGCCCGACCCGCCCCAGCGGCACCAGCTTGCGGTACAGCCGGTCGAGCCCCCTGGCCGTCTCCTCCGGGTCGGCGTCCGGGTCGAGCCGGGCCGGGTTGGACATCGCGGTGTCGATGGCGCCCGGGCAGACGGCGTTGACGCGTATCCCCCGCCCGGCCAGCTCCAGCGCGGCGACCCGGGTCAGGCCGACCACGGCGTGCTTGCTGGCCGCGTAGGCGCCCACCGCCGCCATCCCGGTCAGGCCGGTGTACGAGGCGGTGTTGACGATCGTGCCTCCGTCGGCCATCTCGGGGGCGACGGCCCTGATGCCGAGGAAGCAGCCCACCTGGTTGACCTGGACGACCCGCATGAACTCGTCGAGGGGCGTGTCGAGGAGGGAGTTGAAACGCAGGATGCCGGCGTTGTTGACGAGCCCGTCGACCTGGCCGTACGCGTCCTTGGCGGCGGCGACGGCCGTCTGCCAGTCGCCCTCCCGGCCGACGTCGAGATGGACGTACCGGGCGCCGATCTCCTTCGCGAGGGCCTCGCCCTGCTCGTCGAGGACGTCCGCCACGACCACCCGGGCGCCCTCGGCCGCGAACAACCGGGCCTCCTGCTCGCCCTGGCCGCGCGCGGCGCCGGTGATGATGACGACCCGTCCGTCGAGCTTGCCCATGGCAGCCCCCTTCGCGCGGTGGACACGGTGGATTCCGCATCGTACCGAGATACCTGACGGTTCGTCAGATGCAAGTCCTGGACGTTGCTGAGGCGATTCTCACGTAACCCGCGAGTAGGGATGTTTGACCCTGTCGGGGGCGGTCGGGAACTTCCAGGATCTGGCCCATGGCCAAGAGAAGACTGAAGAACAGAAAGATCAGGATCGTCGCGATCGGATCGGCCCTCGTGACCGGCGGTGCCGTGGCCACGGTGCTGCTGCCGTCGGCGAACGCCGCCGACGAGAAGACACCCGAGCAGATCATGACGATGTGCCAAAGGGCCAAGGTGCTCAACGGAAAGCAGCAGTCGATCTCCGATTTCGGCGGCCACCCCATCGCCGGCCCGAGTTTCGCGTCCGACAACTGCGATTTCGTCGAGACGAAGTTCGAGACCTTCGACGGACCGGCCGAAAAGGCCTCCATCGACTTCCCGAACTGCGAACCGAACGCCACCGAACCGGCGAAGGTGTCGGTCACCTGGCAGGCGACCGCCGCACAGGGGCAGGGCAAGTCCACCGTCACCCAGCAGGGCGGCGGCGGAGGGCTCTTCGGAGCGCTGAGCGGATCCTGGCTCAAGCACAAGGGCACCCTCGACATGACCGTCAAGTCGGCGACCGCCGGTGACACGGAACAGCGGGAAGTCCCGGTCGGCAAGGTGCTCCACATGGAGTTCACGCCGAAGATGCAGCGCATGACGGGCGAATGGCGGGTGCGGATCGACGCCCGTGAGGCGACGACCGTCACCAACGCCACCGAGGAGCAGAACTTCGTGGCATCGGAGGTCGTCGAGGGCCCGGTCGTGCTGCCGGGCGCGGCCGGTGCTCCGGGTGTCGTGGACGGCACCTCCAAGGCCGTACTGACCGACTGCTGACATCACGGCCCTCCGACCGCCCACTTCCTATCCCCCACAGGAGTCTCAATGACCAAGTCAAGCCGCTTGCGTGACCGGCGGGGCGGAGGTGAGTGCCCGGTTGTCACGCAGGAGTGCCCACAGGACGCTGGC
>NZ_JBITJK010000030.1:0-122123 GCF_044459945.1 Streptomyces sp. NPDC050164 | reverse complement strand
CCGAACTGGCGCGGGCTCAGCCCGGTGAACGGGGCTATCCAGGAGGGCTCCGACGCCGTGATCACACCAGACACAGCAAGATCATCTCATCCGTGACCAGCAGTTACGGGACAGCCCTTAGAGGGCGTCGTCCGTGTCCCGCAGGTCCGTCACCCGTTCCAGCAGGATCGGCTCCCAGGCCCGGCGCACCTGCGTGCGCAGCAGGCTGAGCCGGCCCGCGTCCCGGCTCGTGAGGGCCCCGGCGAGGTGGACGACCGTGTCGCAGCGGGCGAGCCACAGGCCGCGCAGGCAGGGGCGGGCGCCGTAGCCGGCGAGGGTGGCGGCGCGTACGGCGGCGGGTGAGCCGACGGCGAGCGCGAGGCCCGCGATGTCCTCGGCCGGGTCGCCGACGACCGCGTCGGCCCAGCCGAGGACGCCGCGCACCCGTCCGTCGGCGCTGACCACGAGATGGCCGCCCGTGAGCGCGTGGTGGGTGAGGACCGCCGAGCCGGACTGGGCGGCGAGCTGGGCCGCGGCGGGCGCCGTGAGCTGGTTCAGGCGGGCGGCGTCGAACTCGTCGGTGCCGGCGAGGCGTTCGGCGGCGCGTACGGCGGCGCGGCGCAGCCCCTCCAGGGAGCGCGGCGCGGCACGCGGCACACCGAGGGTCTCGGCCTGCCGGACGGGCACCTCGCGCAGCCCCGTGAGCAGTCCGGCGAGGTCGGCCTCTCCGACGGCGGACACGTCGTGCTCCTCGCCCGAGCCGCCGGGCACCTTGGTGTCCAGCGTGTAGGTCAGGCCGGGCGCCCACTCGCCGTGCGCCACGCTGACCGGCACCGCCACCGGGACGTGCGGGCGGAGGAGGTCGCGCAGGCGCAGTTCGCGGCGCTGGCGCACGGTGGCCTCGCGGTCGGGGGCGAGGCGCAGCACGTGGCGGGTGCCGACCCACCAGGTGGCGGGTTCGGCGCCCTCGGTGGCCGGCCGGACGTCGGGGCCGCTGTCCCGCGCGGTCTCCTCGCCGCCCCGGCCGGCCCTGCCGCCCTTGCCGTCCTTGCCGTCCTTGCCGTCCTTGAGCAGGGAACGGACCAGTCGGCGGACGGTGTCCGCGGTGGGTGTCGGTGCCTGGGTCATGGTCGCGCCGTTGCCGTTCGGGAGGCGTGTGGGGGACATCGGTGGCGTCACTCCACTATGACCAGCTCGCGGGAGGTGGTGTTAAGTCGCCGTCCGCCGTCCTCGGTGACGGTCACGATGTCCTCGATGCGCACGCCGAACCGGCCGGGCAGATAGATGCCGGGTTCCACGGAGAAGCACATGCCGGGCACGAGGGGCCGCTCCTCGCCCTCGATCATGTACGGCGGTTCGTGGGTGGTGACGCCGATGCCGTGTCCGGTGCGGTGGATGAAGTACTCGCCGTAGCCGGCGTCGGCGATGACCGCGCGGGCGGCCCGGTCGACGTCCTGGCAGGCGGCGCCCGGCCGCACAGCGCGGAACCCCGCCTCCTGGGCCTCGCGCACGATGTCGTGCACGCGGCGCTCGGCGTCGGTGGGTTCGCCGACGTGGACCGTGCGGGAGGTGTCGGAGCCGTAGCCGTCCTTCAGGCCGCCGAAGTCGAGGACGACCATGTCGCCGCGTTCGATGACGCGGTCGCCAGCCTCGTGGTGCGGATTGGCGCCGTTCGGGCCGGAGGCGACGATGGTGAAGTCGACCGTCTCGTGCCCGTGCCGGCGCAGGAGCCGGTCGAGGTCGGCGGCCACCTCCGATTCCCGGCGGCCGGCGAAGGGAACGTTCCGGATCTCCTCGAACGTCGCGTCGGCGGCGGCTCCCGCGGCCGTCATGAGCTCCAGCTCCGCCGCGTCCTTGACGGCGCGCAGCATCGGCAGGGCCTCGGTGAGCGAGGTGTAGGAGCTGCCGGGCACGGCCTGCTGCAACGCCAGCAGGTGCAGGGCCCAGGCGTTGTCGCTGATGCCGAACCGGCCCGAGGCGTCGAGCAGGGCGGCGGTGGCGGCGTAGGGGTCCTTGCCGTCGGTCCAGTCGCGCAGGGTCAGGGCGGGCGCGCCGGCCGCCTTCTGCGCGTCCGGGGCCTCCAGCGCGGGGACGACGAGGACGGGGTCCTGTCCGGCGGCGAGGACCAGCAGGGTGAGCCGTTCGGTGACCGCCGGGGGCGCGTAGCCGGTGAGCCACACCAGGTCCGGCCCAGGAGCCACCAGCAGGCCCGCGAGACCGGCCTCGGCGGCCGTCCGCGCGGCGCGCTCCATACGGGCCCTGTAGTCGTCGGCGGTGAAGGACGCGGCCGTACTTCCGGTCAAAGGGGCCTCCCAGGGACGGACGAAGGGGCTACGGGCAGCATCCTGCCCGGCCGGAGGGGGCAGCGCGAGCCGTCTGCGCACTTCACTCGAGCATCGTCATTAATGGCAGAGGATTGCTCAGGCATTAGACGTAATGCTTAGATGCTCGGCATCCATTAGCCGTTCGATCGAGGGGGGCGTACGACCGTGCTCGTACTGGCACACATCAGCGATCTGCATCTGGACGGGAGCACGCGAGCGACGGAGCGCGCCGAGCGGGTGCGCGACCGGCTGTGGGAGCGGCCGGGGAACGTGGACGCGCTGCTGGTGACCGGGGACATCGCGGACCACGGCACGGAGCCGGAGTACGAGGAGGCCGCCCGCATCCTGGGGCTGCGCGACGGCGACGCCCCGTTCCCCGTACTGACCTGCCCGGGCAACCACGACAGCCGCGCGCCCTACCGCAAGGCGCTGCTGGGCCTGCCGGGGGCGCAGGGGCCCGTCAACAGCGTGCAGGTCTTCGACGACGGTGCCGTGCTGATGTGCGACTCCAGCATCCCCGGCAGCGACGCCGGGGAGCTGGACGAGGAGACCTACGACTGGATCGGGACGACCCTCGACGAACTCGACGGCGGCCTTCCGGCCCTGCTCGCCTTCCACCACCCGCCGGTGGCGCTGCACCACCCGCTGCCCGACTCCTGCCAGTTGCGGGAGTCCGGCCGGCTGTCCGGCCTGCTGGACCGCCGGCCCGAGATCGCCGGGCTGATCACCGGCCACGCGCACACCCCCGCCGCGACCTCGTTCGCGGGGCGGCCGCTGGTGGTCGGCCCCGGTGTGACGTGGACGCTGCGGCTGCCCTGGGAGGGCGAGCAGGTCGCCGACCGGGACGCGCCGCCCGGGATCGCCTTCCACGTCCTGGACGACACGGGGCGGCTGACGACCCACTTCCGGGTGGTCACGTGACGCCGTGGCGCACGTGCGAGGTGGTGCGCATGACGACGTGATTCACGTGACGACAGCCGGTACGACCGTCAGCTGCTGGTAGCCGCCGCTGCGGTGCCGCACCGTCAGTTTCACCTTGGCGCCGGGGCGGGCGCGGGCGACGGCCCTGGCCAGGTCGGCGGCCGTGTCGATGCGGGTCTTGCCGAAGACGAGGAGCAGGTCGCCGCGCACCAGGCCCGCCTCCTGGGCCGGCCCGGGGACGTGGAGCCCGACGACCAGGGCCCCCGGCTTCCCGGCGTCCATGACCTGCACGCCGAGGGTCACGGCGGCGGGCACGGACACGGCGGCGGACGGCGAGGGGCTGGGCGGCGACGGCGTGTGCCGCCCGCGCGGATCGATGACTCCGTCCTTGCCGATCACCGTGGCGGCCATCGCCCCGAGGCTGATCCCGGACAGGACCAGGACCGCGCCGACGAACCCGGCGAACAGCACGTTGAGCAGCCGCCTCCCGCGGCGCCGGGCGGCGTGCGGGCGGGGCCGGGAAGGGCCGGACCCCGTCGCCGACACCGCCCCGTCGGGCTCCTGACCCGGCATCGGCTTGGGTCGCAGCGCGGTCTGTTCCATGGCTCGCCTCCGAATGGTGCGGATCGCCTCCGTCGGATACGGAAGGATCACGGCTGGTGCTCTACCCGGCTCTCCGGCGCGCGATGAGCCACGAACGAGTGAGACTGATCGGGCGTCGGCGGGGGGGCGTGCGTGCCGCCGGGGAGGCCGGGAACGACGGCACGGCTCGCACCGCACCCGGCGTGCCGGGTGCGGTGCGAGCCGTGGTCGCGGGGCCGGTCAGCCCGTGTGGCCCTCCCCGTGGCCGCCGTGGGCACCGCCGTGGTCGAACTTCAGCACCTGCTCAGGCATCACGACGAAGGGCCGCATCATGCCCATGTCCTCGTGCTCCAGCAGATGGCAGTGGTACATGAACCGGCCGTGCGCGCCGTCGAACTTCCCCATGACGCGCAGCATCTGGTCCCCGGGCACCCGGAAGACGTCCTTCCAGCCGAGCTCGTTGGGCGCGAGCGGGATGGAGGTGCCGGCGCCGTAGCGGATCGGCGTGCGGGTGCCGCCCACCGCCGGGTCGAAGCCCGACACGTCGTAGGCGTCGCGGCCCAGGAGCTGGAAGTCGGCCAGGTGGATGTGCATGGGATGGACGATGGGCGCGAGGTTGAGGAAGCTCCACTGCTCGTGGCTGCCCTCGGGGATGGTGTAGCCGAGGGCGTCGTTGAACGTCCGGGCCGTGCGCCGGTACGTCCTGGTCCTGTTGTCCGGGCCGGTGATCTGGATGACGCCGTCGGTGGGGACCTGGATGCCGCCCGGGTGCTTGACCTCCACCATCTCCCACATCTCGGGGTGGCCGCCGGCGCCCTTCGTGGCGGGCGGGGTGAGGACGACCAGACGGTGGTCGTGCCCGATGTCGTGGGTGAGGCGGCGGAAGGAGCCGGAGAGCACCGTGGGCAGCTCGAACGTCTCGGGCTCGCAGGTCTCCCCGATCCGGAACTCCATGACCGCCGGATACGGCACGTCACCCGCCGGGTCCGGCACACCCGGCGGCTGGTTGCGGCCCTTGTTGACCAGGCGCAGCGTCCGGCCCGCGAGCCCCCGGAAGTCGGCCAGCAGGTCGAAGCGCTCGGCCGGGGCCGCGGTCAGCGTCGGCAGCGTCTCGTCGAAGTCGACCGGTACGGGACGCGGCAGCAGCCCCCCGTCGCTGCCGATCTGGTGCAGGACACCCGGGACCGGGTTGTCGTCCTCGTCGACGAGGACGAGGTCGTAGATACGCGCGTTGGAGGCGTTGACCAGACGGAACCGGTACCAGCCGGCAGCCACGTCGGCGTACGGCCAGATCCGGCCGTTGACCGTGGTGTACGGGCCGGTGAAGGCCTGTGAGACCGGCTTGCCCGTCTCCGGGTTCTTCACGTGCTCTGAGTGATGTCGGCAGGTTTGTCGATGATGTCGGTCAAGGTGATAACCCCCGTGTGGTGCGTTGTCTGTTCCCCTCGTCCAGAAAGACCCCCGGCGCACTGCCGGGGGTTCCCCGATGTCCCGTTCCGAGCTGATCTGGCCGGAAAGTTCCGCTCAGCCGAGAGCGGGCACGGGCAGGGCGGGTGGCCGGTCCGGGAGGAAGCCGTGGGCACGCCGGGCCAGCCAGTCGGCCTTGTAGCGGTCCACCTCGCGGTGCCAGTTGAGGATGCCCGCCATCCAGTTCTGAAGATCCGTGACGTACTCCTGCATGACGGCGCGGCCCTCGTCCGTGAGCTGGAAATCCTCGTACAGGACGGGCAGTTCGTGCTCGACCACGTGCTCGAACTGCCGCATGCGCTGGCTCATCAGGTCGTGCACGATGCCGAGGGCGGTCGGGTAGTCGCAGCCGAAGAAGGACTGCACGACGAGGATCGCGTTGTGCATCTCGCCCTCGTACTCGATCTCCTTCTGGTACGAGAAGACATCGTTGGTCAGGCACGCGAAGTCGATCGCGGCGTTCTCCAGGGAGCGGACCGGGCCGCTGCGGTAGATCTCGGGCGGGACGGCCGGGCCGTGGCCCATCCGGCACAGGCTCAGGGTGAGGTCGGAGCCGAAGGTCGCGCGGCGCATCTCCAGGTAGTCGACCGGGTCGGGGACGCGGTTCTGGAGCTGGTTGGACAGTTCCCACACCCAGCTCTCGGTCATGGCGTTGATCGCGTCCTTCAGGGTGCGCCGCGCCTCGGGCGTCATGTCCGCGGTGGTGCGCAGCCACAGGTCGAGAAGGCCGCGCTCCATGGCGTTGGCGGGGGCCGGCGGCGCCTCGCCGGCGACCGGCATGCAGTCGGACAGGCGTGCCGTGGTCAGCCGGGCGGCGGCCAGGTCGCGGCGGTGGCCGTAGACCAGCGGGTAGTAGTCGTCGCCGTAGGTGCCCCAGGCGAGCCACTGCGCGCTGAGGTCGAGGGCCTCGGGCGTGGCGTCCGGGTCGAGGCCCGCCGAGCAGAGCGGGAGGTCGTAGGCCCGGAGTTTGTCCGCGTCCCAGACGCCCTCGCCGAGGATGCCCATGCGGTTGACCCAGTCGGTCAGGTTCCGGCGGGCGCCGTCGAGATGCGGGCTGAGCTGAAGCGGGAACGGCATGCGGATGTCGGGGATCCGGGACGGCCCGACCTTCTGGTACGGCACGTGCGTGTAGGCGCGCAGCCGCTCGGCTCCGGCCGCGGCGAGCAGGGCGCGCACGTCGGCGGCGGAGGTGCCCATGCCGCTGCACCCCGGCCACGGCTTGCCGCCGCGCGCGTTCTCGTTCATGTAGCGGCTGGAGCGCAGATGCCACTCGTGGCCGCCGGACTGCCAGTCCTGGAGTCCCTTGGTGTACGCCGCCACGGCCGCGACCTCGCCGGGAGTGAGGCTGTTCTCCAGGGCCACCGCGGGCACTTCGGTGAACGCCGTGTGCTCGAACTGGTGGAGGCGGGACGTGAGGACGTCGTTGACGGTGTCCGCGGCCTCCTGCGTGGTGCAGCCGAAGAAGGTCTCCACGACGAGCACGCCGTTGCTGTTCTCGCCCTCGTCCTCGACCTCTCGCTGGTAGGAGAACAGGTCGTTGCGCAGGTGCACGGCGTCGGAGAACGTCTCCATCAGCACCCTGAGCGGCCTGGACCGCGCCACGGACGCGGGCACTTCGGCGGTCGCGTACTCCACGAGGCCCGCCGACCAGGGGGCGCCGCCCACCTTGCGGCGCATCTCGATGTACTCGACGGGGTTGGCGATCCGCCCCTCGTTGATGTTGGACAGTTCCCACAGGGACTCGTTCAGCAGGTGCTCGGTCGCCTCGGCGAAGCGGCGGCGCCAGTCCTGCGACATCTTCGGCACCGTGCGCGCCCACAGGTCGGCGAGGCCCGCCTCGACCGGGTTCTCCGGCTCCGGTACGGGAGTCGAGAGGTCCAGCGGCATGAAGAGGGGCAGCCGGTCCAGGTGGGCCTTGCCGGCGACGCGGTCCTGGCTGCGCTTGTACATCTCCAGGAAGTGGTCGTCGAAGAAGAAGACCCACACGTACCAGTCGGTGATGAGGGAGAGGTCGGGGCCGTCGCAGTCGGGGTGGGTGTAGGCGCACAGCAGGCCGTAGTCGTGCGCGTCGAGGTCGGCCTGCTCCCAGATGCCGGATCCCTCCAGCATGCCCATCTCGCGCGCCCACTCGGTCGAATGGGCGCGGGCCTCGTCGAGATGAGGGTTCAGCCGCGCGGGATGCGGCATGTAGAAGTACGGGAGTTCGAACGGCTGCGTCATGGCCGGGCCCTACCCGGCGCCTCGCGGCGGCATCCGCAGGACCGGACATGATCACACCATCGCGTGAATCGGGAATGAATGCGGGAGTTCTCGCCGGACCTTGTGGCGTTCACCTCTACGCGCGCAGACTTGCGTCCGCACCCTGGCAGTTCACGTCCCTCTCGTTCACCGGAGTCCACCATGAAGCAGCCCCGAGTCCTGCCGCGCCGGGCCGCGCTCACCTCGCTCGCGGGGGCGGCGCTGGCCGGTGCGACCGCCCTGAACGCCTCGGCGTCCGAACGGCACGGGCGCACCGTGCGGTTCGCCACGTTCAACGCCTCCCTGAACCGCTCCGCGCAGGGCGCCCTCGTCCGGGACCTGTCCACCCCGGACAACGCCCAGGCGGGCAACGCCGCCGAGACGATCCAGCGGGTCGACCCGGACGTGCTGCTGATCAACGAGTTCGACTACGACGACGAGGGAGCGGCGGTCCGCCTGTTCCTGCGCAACTACCTGGCGGTGGGGCAGCGCGGCGCACGCGCGGTCCGCTATCCGTACCGCTTCACCGGGCCCGTGAACACGGGCGTCGCCACGGGAGTGGACCTGGACGGGAAGAACGGGGCCGTGACGACGCCCGGTTCGGACGCCTACGGGCAGGACGCCTACGGGTACGGCTGGTTCCCCGGCCAGTACGGCATGGTCGTGCTGTCCAAGTACCCGATCGACACGCGCGCGGTGCGCACCTTCCAGCACTTCCTGTGGAAGGACATGCCGGGCAACGTCATGCCGGAGGGCTACTACAGCGACGAGGCCCGGGCGATCCTGCGACTGTCCTCCAAGAGCCACTGGGACGTGCCCGTGCGGATCGGCCGGGACACCGTGCACTTCCTGGTGTCGCACCCGACCCCGCCCACCTTCGACGGCCCCGAGGACCGCAACGGCCGGCGCAACCACGACGAGATACGCCTGTGGGCCGACTACATCGGCACACGCCGGCGCGGCGCGTACCTGTACGACGACCGGGGCCGGCGCGGCGGACTGCGGCCCGGGGCGCGGTTCGTGATCGCGGGAGACCTCAACGCCGATCCGTACGACGGCGACAGCTACGACCACGCCGTACGGCAGCTGTTGGAGCACCCGGCGGTGAACCCGCCTGCCACACCGCCGGCGAGCAGGGGCGGGGTGGAGGCGGCCCGGCTCCAGGGCGGCGCGAACGCCTCGCACATCGGTGACCCGGCGTACGACACCGCCGACTTCGGCGACACCGCGCCCGGCAACCTGCGCGTCGACCACGTCATCCCGTCCCGGGGCCTGATACCGGCCGCGAACGGCGTGTTCTGGCCGACGCCCGGCGACCCGTTGTACCGGCTGGTGGGGGACGGCTCGACGGTTCCGACGTCGGACCACCGGCTGGTGTGGCAGGACGTGAAGGTGATCTGACCTACCCGGAGGTGCTCACCTGGATCAGCGCGTGCGTGCCGCTGGTGCGCCAGCGCTGGTCCTCCGCCGCGACCAGTTCGGCCTCGGTGCGGGCGTCGAGGCCGGTGATCACGTCGGACTTCAGGGTGCGCAGGGCGGCGACCGGGCCGGGGAAGTACGCGGTGACGTCCGGGAACGGCGTGGTCGGGGCCCAGAGCCGGTCGCCCACCAGACGGCGGTAGTTGAGGTCGCCCTTGACGACGGTGAGCGTGGCCGAGGTGAAGTCGGCGCGCAGGTCGGCGGGCATCTGCTCGTACGGCAGCGGGGCGCAGGAGAAGGGATGGGCGCGGAGGGTGAGGCGGCCGTCGGCCAAGGCGGACCACAGACGCTGTCCGTACTCGGCGGCCGCTCCCCCGGCACCGGCCAGGCGGCGCAGTGCGTCGACGACGTCGGCGGTGGTGGCGTCGGAGACGTAGTACGGGTAGGGCTTGACGTGCAGGACGGCCCGCCCGATGCGCCCGTGGGCCAGGAGATGGGCGATGAGGAGCAGGTCGGGGACGAGTTCGCGGCCCGCGTTGTCGGCGACCAGGCACAGGGTGCCCGTGCCGGAGTCGCCGAGCAGGGCCCACAGGCGGTCGCTGTCGTCGGCGACCAGTCCGGGGGCGGCGTCGGCGGTCCGTGCGCCCTCGGCGGAGAGACGGAAGCCGAGGTCGGCGCGGTTGCCCCAGAGGGAACCGTGCAGCAGGGCCTGTGCCTGTTCGCCGGCGGGCAGGCTTGCGAGGTCGTCGAGCGCGGCCAGTTCCTCGTCGGTCTCAGGGGAGTCGAGTTCGGCCAGTTTGGAGGGGCGGAAGGGGTCGATGCCCTGCCAGGGGCCGGGGCCGAAGTAGCCGACGGCCTGGAGCAGTCGGCGGTAGAACCAGCTCTCGGACCAGAGCCACGGCACGTCGAACCAGGACCGGCCGGCGTACTCGCGCAGCCCCCAGGTCTCCCAGAGGTCGCGGTCGTGCGCGTCGACGGGGAGCGGTTCGATCTCGCCCTTGGTGCAGTTCGCCAGCAGTTCGTCGAGCGCGCGGTGCTGCCCGGGTTCGTACGGGAAGGCCTCGCGCACCTGCCGGATGATGGCCGGGTGCCGCTCGGCGAGCACGCTGTGGGGGAAGGAGCCCGGCTGGTCGCCGAGGAGCACGGGTGCGGATGGGGTGTCGGGCATGCGGCTCACCGTAGCGCGCGGGCGCCAGGTCCCGGCCGGCCTGGTCGGAGCACCGGCGCACCCGGGGCGGATCGTCCCGCCCGAGGGCGTCAGACCGGTGACAGTTCGCGTTCCAGGCGGGCCGCGAGGCTCAGGTAGCGGGCGCGGCGGGTCACCGGGACCAGGCCGCGGATGAGTATGTTCCACATCTCGGCCGTCCGGCGGGGCTGGCGTGTGACGGGCTCGCGGGAGCGGCCCACCACCCGGGTGCCGACGAAGAAACAGACCAGGGAGTGGGCCACGACATCGATATCGATGTCCGGGTGGACGTCGGACTCCTTGACCGCGCCGACGAGCCGGGCCGTGACGATGTCCAGCCACTCCGTGAACGGATGGCTCAGCGGCGGACGGGGCCGGATCCCACCGGTGGCGAGCCGCAGGCCGGCCCTGAGGACCGGGTCCTCGACGGACATGCGGGTGATGCCGAACGTGAGGCGCATCAGCGCCTCCAGGGATGTGTGGCCACGATGGTCGGTCTCCGTCGCCAGTCGGCGAGCGGTGTGCGACTGGAGTTCGAGGATCGCGTGGGCGAGGTCCTCCTTCGCCGCGAAGTGGAAGTACAGGGCGCCCTTGGTGACCTGAGCGTGCTCCACGATGTCGCTGAGACTGGTCGATTCGTAGCCGCGACGGTCGAACAGGTCAGCGGCGGCCGTGATGATCGTCGAGCGGGTCTGCTCGGCTCGCAACTGCCTCGCCATCGACTGAACTCTCCCGGGACAGAAATGAACGGGTCATGCCGTTTGTTTTTACCCCCCGTACACGATAACTCACCCTCAGACGGCCTTCACCACACCAGTGTGCCGGAGTGCGGGTGCACATCCGGCAAAACAATCGCAACTGGTGAAAGAAAACAGCGCGTTCGGTATCTAACTGTGGGGGTTGTGCGGCCGGACGTAAAGACGGGCCGGCCGGTGCCCCATCCGCACCGGCCGGCCCGCCCGCTCGTGAGCTGCCCGTTCAGCGTCCTCACAGAAGGAGGACCAGGAGATTCAGAAGGATCAGATGGATCAGAAGGTCAGCTTCCAGCCGTTGAGCCTGCCGGTGTCCTGCGCCGCGGTGTCCTGGACGCGCAGCTTCCAGGTGCCGTTGGCGCTCTCGCCGGAGGCGTTCACCGTGTAGGTGGTGTTCACGTTGTCGGCGGAGTCGGAGGCGGCGGACTTCAGACGGTACGCCGAACCGTCCGGTGCGATCAGGTCGATGACGAGGTCGCCGCGGTAGGTGTGGGTGATGTCGACGCCGACCTGGAGGGCCGAGGGGGCGTTGCCGCTGCGGCCGGTGACGCTGATCGGCGACTCGATCGCCGCGCCGGCGTCCGGGATGGCGACGGCGGTGGTGCTGGAGAAGGTCGTGCCGGTGGACGTACCACCCTTGACGGCCTGGACCGTCTTGGCGGCGTCCGCGAGGCCCGCGCCGCAGCCGCCGGAGCAGGTGCCGGGCAGCGCACGGGCGTTGGCCTTGATGGCCGACTCGATCTGGGCGGGGGTGAGGGCCGAGTTGGCCGACTTCATCAGGGCGGCGAGGCCCGCGACGTGCGGGGTGGCCATGCTGGTGCCCTGGTAGTAGTCGTAGTTCTCGCTCGACGGCGTCTTGGTGCCCGAGTTCAGCGTGGACAGGATGCCGTTGGCCTTGGAGGTCCTGGTCTCACCGCCGGGGGCGGCGATGTCGACGAGCGAGCCGTAGTTGGAGTAGGAGGCACGGCTGCCCGCGCGGTTGGTCGCGGCGACCGTGATCACGTTGTTGCAGTTCGCCGGGGAGGCGTTGGAGACGTTCTGGTTCTCGTTGCCGGCCGCGACGACGACCGAGGTGCCGCGGTTCACGGCGCCGTTGATGGCGCTCTGGGTCGCGCTGGAGCAGGCGCCGCCCCCGCCGAGGCTCATGTTGATGACCTTGGCGACGTTGGTGTTGGCGGGCACGCCCGAGACGCTGCCGCCGGACGCCCAGGTGATGGCGTCGATGATGTCGGAGTCGTAGCCGCCGCACTTGCCGAGGACGCGGACCGGGGAGATCTTGGCGCCGTACGCGATACCGGCGATGCCCTTGCCGTTGTTGGTGGCGGCGGCGATGGTGCCGGCCACGTGGGTGCCGTGCCAGGAGGAGTTGGACGCTGGGAATCCCGGGCCGCACTCGCCCGCGTTGTTCCAGTCGCCCGGGTCGGCCGGGTTGCTGTCACGGCCGTTGCCGTCGACGGAGACGGCGGTGTCGGAGATGAAGTCGTAGCCGCCGACGATGTTCGCGGCCAGGTCGGAGTGGGTGACGTAGCCGGTGTCGATGACGGCGACGGTGACGCCGGTGCCGGTGGTGGCGTCCCAGGCGGCCGGGACGTTCATGCCCGCGGTGGACTCGAACAGGTCCCACTGCTTGCCGTAGTCGGTGTCGTTCGGGGTGGCCGTCGGCTTGTTCAGGCGGTCCGGCACGACGTAGGCGACCTGCGGGTCGGCCCGGTACTGGGCGACGACGTCCGCGACGTCCGCCCGGGCCGGGTTCGTGCCCAGGTCGACGAGGGCGGCGCCGGTGCCGAGGCGGCGCTGGAAGTCGACGTCCTCGCCGGTCTTCTCGGCCTTGGCCGCGGCGTCGGCGGCGGCGGCCTTGTCGGACTTGGCCTCGGTGGCGCCGGACTTGTAGCCGACGATGAGCCGCTCGGCCGGGGTGCCGGGGGCTGCCTCGGTCTGGGCGGCCGGAACGGGGGCGGGCCGGGGAGCGGTCTCCTGGGCGACGGCGACCGAGGCGGGGGCGGCGGTCAGCAGGGCGGCGGAGACTGCGGCGACGGATATCAGCTTCCGTCTGAGTTCTGGTGAGGTACGCACGGTCGTTGCCTTTCGTGGCCGGACTCCGGGCTGGGCGGAGCGGCGGTGGATGCGCTTCGTCGCTGAAGCGGAGGGGGGTTGCTTCGAAAAGCGACGCGATGGCCGGCCAGGGCGTGTGGGGAGCGGACCCGTTCGGGGTTACCTGTGGGTCAGCTGTGCTGGAACGATAGGCAAAGGGAAGGTCATCGGGATACGGGGGAAACCCTCGATCCAGCCGGAAACCCACCCTCTATGGGGGGCAGTTGGGCGCAAATGGCCCGGAGCAGCCCGTGCCGGCGGGCGGCGCCGCGGCGGTGCTGGTGCTCACCGGCGGCGCCGCCCTGGCGGTACGGCCGCGTCGGCGCTGAACCGACGCTCCTCAGCCGTCAGTTGACGTTGACGGCGACTCCTGCCTTGGTCACCGGCGAGTACTTGGCGGTGAAGAAGGCGTTGGCGAAGCACAGCGACGAGCCGGACGTCTTCGTGAACTGCTGGTTGGTGAAGGAGATGCTGTTGTCGGCGTTGCTCGCCTTGCCGGTCAGGCTGGGGGCCTGGTAGACGCAGTTGATGGTGCCGAGCAGGGTGCGCAGCTTGACCGTGGACTGGATGGCGGAGCCCGCGCCCGGGGTCACGGAGACGGTGCCGTCCGAGGACACGCTGGTGGTGTAGGGCAGGTTGTCGACGGTGATGCCGCTGACGCCGAGCACTCCGACGACGTTGGCGGTGCAGCCGCTGGTGTCGAAGCTGTGCGAGGTCAGGGACTCGGTGGCGGTGCCGGGCGCGGCCGGGTTGTCGGTGACGGTGGCCGCGAACGCCGACTTGGTGCAGGAGATGCCGCTGGTGCCGGTCGCGCTGGAGTAGAAGGTGGCGGCGGTGCCGCTCGCCAGGGACGCGTCGAGGACGTCGCCGACCGCGACGGCCGCGCCGTCGGTGGTGGTCAGGACGGGGGTGTCGGCCGCGGAGGCGGGGGCGGTGAGGCCCAGGGCGGCCATGGCGGCGGTGAGGGTGAGGAGGGTGCGCGTACGCATGCGGGTGTACCTCTTCTCTGAAGCGGGGTGAGGGTGCCGGGGACGCGGTTCGGCGTCCGCCGTCGCCGGCCCGTTACGCCTTCTCCGTACGTGACGGACCGGCAACGGCAGACCGGTGACCGGCCGGAGGCACGCACGGGGACGGGCCTCCGGCCGGGCCGGGGCCGGGGGTGGCTGGTGGCACGGCACTCAAGAAGGGAAGGGCCCGTGCCGGTGCCGTGGAGAGTCGGACTCGGGCAGTGGAAAGCCCGTGCGGACGCACCGGGCGGCGAGCTGCCCGTACGGGACGAGCGGTCCGGGACACGCGGACGGTGCCGCGCGGCGGATCCGGCGCCACGGATCCGGTGAGACGAGGAGAGTTGTAGACCTGGGCGTCAGTCAACGTCAAGGTCTCACAAGGGAGTTGTGCGTTCTCTGCGACTTCCCGAAGGACGATGACTCACATGCGGCGCACATCCCACACTCTTTGTTCACACTTCCCTTGACCCTTCATGTAACCCCCGGTAACTTCCGAGTCGGCCACTGCGGCGCAACGAGAAAGCCCTTGCAACCGCCGGGAGTTGCGGGGAGACGTGCGTACGCGGTCGATGTCCGCGCCAGGACAACGTGCCACCGAAGTCCGAGCCGCACCGACACGCACCTGGAGCAGACATGACCTCCTCCGCCGAGCACACCCCCGAAAGACCGGAAGGCCCCGCCGCCGCGGACGTCGGCGACGTTCCCGCGCGGCGAGGGCGGGTCCGGGCACGCCGGGCCGCGGTGATGGCGGTGCCGGCCGCCGCGGTCGCCGCCGGCTTCGCGATCCTCACCGCCCAGGGGGCGCTGGGCGTGCAGTTCGCCATCTCCGGTATGCCCTTCACGGTCACCGCCACCGAACTGAAGGGCAAGGGCTTCGCACAGTTCGGCGGTCTGCGCGAGATGGCCGAGGGCAGCCCCAACGCGGGTGACACCGGCGGTCAGGTGCTGGTCGTCACGTCCGTGATCAAGGACGCGACCCTCACCAAGCTGTGCCAGAGCGTGGACCTGGGCGGCACGAACCTGATCATCAGGGCGGGCGAAGGCGCAAAGAAGGTCCGGGCCAGCGACCTGACCACCGACTCCACGCAGCTCTCGGGCGACGCGGCCTTCACCAACATCGAGATCGGCAACGACGCCAGCAAGCTCAACAAGGCCGGGGACCTGGGCCGCGGGCCGATAGGCGTCTTCAGCCAGCAGTCCGACACCGTACGCATCGCCAACCTGCGGCAGACCAACTACGCAACCACGGCCGGTGTGTTCAAGCTGCCGGGGCTGAAACTGGGCTTCAGCGGGTCGGGCTGCTGATGCCCGGCGGCCCACGCGGGAAGATCCGGCCCGCCTTCCGCCGGTGGCGGGCGGGCCGCCCCTTCTGGGGCGGGCTGCTGCTCGCCCTGGGCGGGGCGGAGGTCCTGCTCACTCTGAAGGCGTCGCTGGACGTCATCCTGCACGTCGGCATGCAGGGTCTGGCCGGCTATCTGCTCCCGGCCGTGATGCTGCTGTGCGGCGTGCTGATCCTCTTCAACCCCTCCCAGCGCCTGTTCTACTCGGTCATCGGGGTGCTGGTCTCCCTGGGGACCTGGGTGACCTCGAACCTGGGCGGCTTCTTCGTGGGCCTGCTCCTGGGCGTGGTCGGCAGCTGCCTCACCTTCGGGTGGCTGCCGGACCAGGAGCCGCGCATCAGCCGGCGGCAGCGCAGGCAGCAGGCGCGGGTCGCCAAGGCGGTGGCGCAGTCCGTGGAGCGGGAGGCCGGCCAGACCGCCTGAATCGGCCAGTGATTCTCCGCCCTCTGGCGCCGCCCGGCCGCGGCCACTTGGCTGGACGTGTCGCGCACCGCCCACGAGGCGTCCGCGTGTCATGCGAACCGCCGCCGGCCCAGGGAGAGAGTCCCATGGAGTTCACACACCCGATAGTGATCGACCCGACCGGCCGCGACATCCACGGCGAGGCCGCCCGGATCCGCGAGCGCGGATGCGTCACCCCTGTCGAACTCCTCCACGGTGTCCCGGCCTGGGCCGTCAGCAGCGCCCCGCTGCTGAAGCGGCTGCTCACCGACCCACGGGTGTCGAAGGACCCGCGCCGACACTGGCAACGCTGGATCGACGGCGAGGTCGCACCGGACTGGCCGCTGTACACCTGGGTCGCGGTGCGGAACATGTTCACGGCCTACGGCACCGAGCACAAACGGCTGCGTGCCCTCGTCTCCAAGGCGTACCGCCCGCCGCACCGCCGCGCTGCGGCCGCGGATCGAGGAGATCACCGCGGCGCTGCTCGACCGGGTCGCCAAGGCCGGGGCGGGCGGTGGGGCGGACGGCCACACGGTCGATCTGCGGGAGGAGTTCTGCTATCCGCTGCCCATCCAGGTCGTCGGCGAACTGCTCGGATTACCCGAGGAGTTGGGCCCCGAGCTGCGCGCCGTGGTGGACGGCGTCTTCCACACCTCGGCCGACGCGGCCGAGGTCGCCGACATCTACGCCCGGTTCTACGCCGTCCTCGGTGAGCTCGTCGCCGCCAAGCGGGCGGCGCCCGGGGACGACCTGACCAGCGCGCTGATCGCGGCCCGCGAGGAGGAGAGCGGCACGCGGCTCAGCGAGCAGGAGCTGCTCGACACACTGCTGCTGCTGATCGGCGCCGGCCACGAGACGACGGTCAACCTGCTCGACAACGCCGTCCACGCGCTGCTCACCCACCCCGACCAGCTCGCGCACGTCCGCGGCGGTCGCGCCTCCTGGGACGACGTGATCGAGGAGACCCTGCGGGCCGAGGCACCGGTGGCCAGCCTGCCGCTGCGGTACGCCGTCGAGGACCTGCCCCTCGGTGAACTGGGCGGCCCGGACGGCAAGGTGATCCGCAAGGGCGAGGCGATCCTCGCCGCGTACGCCGCCGCCGGACGCGACCCGCGCCAGCACGGCCCGGACGCCGGCACCTTCGACGTCACCCGGGCCGTGAAGGATCATCTGGCCTTCGGATACGGCGTCCACCACTGCCTGGGCGCCCCGCTCGGCCGGCTGGAGGCGCGCGTGGCCCTGCCCGCCCTCTTCGAACGGTTCCCCGGTCTCGCCCTCGCCGTACCGGCGGACGAGCTGCGGCCGGTGGACTCGTTCATCTCCCACGGCCATCGGTCGCTGCCGGTCCTGACGGGCTGACGGGCTGCGCGGCGGGCCCGGCCGGATCACCGGAGGCCGGGTCCGCGGCACCCTCCTCCTTCAGCGCCCTCGCCTCGCTCTTGAGGATCCGCATCGAGCGGCCGAGCGAACGCGCGGTGTCGGGCAGCTTCTTCGAGCCGAACAGGACGATCACGACGATCGCCACCATCAGCAGATGCCAGGGCTCCAGTCCGTTGCGCAGCACGTCATGCCCTCCCACTCGTCGACAGTTGCTACATTGCGCAACTGTACAACCCCCGGGCGAGAGGCAAGCAGACGCCGATGACGGTCACCAGCAGCCGGAGGACGGAGCCGCCGCGGCACAGGGCCGCAGCGCGGGAACACAGGCGGCGGCGCGGTCGCCGGCGGGGCCGTGGGATGCGGGTCGGTCTCGCCGTCTGCCTGGCGCTGCTGGTGCTCGCCGGGGCCGGTGCCGGCTGGCTGTACCTGAAGCTGGACGGCGACATCAGCACCTTCGGCTCCGGCGGCCTCTCCGACAACCGCCCCGAGGCCGGCTCGTCCAAGGGCGAGAACGTCCTGGTCATCGGCTCCGACACCCGCACCGGCGGCAACGAGGCCCTGGGCGGCGGCGACAAGGACGACGTGGGCCGCTCCGACACCGCGTTCCTGCTGCACGTCTACGCCGACCACCGGCATGCCATCGCCGTGTCCATCCCCCGCGACACCCTGGTCACCATCCCGCCGTGCAGGCTGCCCGACGGCAGCTGGACGAAGGCCCAGCCGGACACGATGTTCAACACCGCGTACTCGGTCGGCCAGACCGCCAAGGGCAACCCCGCCTGCACCCAGAACACGGTCGAGCAGCTCACCGGGCTGCGCGTCGACCACACCGTCATCGTCGACTTCAAGGGCTTCGCGCGGCTGACGGACGTGGTGGGCGGTGTCAAGGTGTGCCTGCCGCAGGACGTCTACGAGAACGATCTCAACCCGCACCTCACCGCCCCGGGCAAGCTGCTCTTCCACAAGGGCGAGCAGACCGTCGCGGGCCAGAGGGCGCTGGACTACGTCCGCATCCGGCACGGCATCGGCGACGGTTCCGACATCGGCCGGATCAAGCGCCAGCAGGCGTTCGTGGCGAGCCTTTTGAAAGAGGTGAAGAGCAAGGGCCTCACCCCGACGCGGCTGCTGCCGCTGGCCGACGCCGCCACGAAGTCGCTGACCGTCGACCCCGGCCTCGGCTCCGCCGACAAGCTCATCTCCTTCGCGATGACCTTGAAGGACATCGACCTGCACAACACGAAGTTCGTCACCCTGCCCTGGCGCTACGAGGGTTCACGGGTGGCGATCGTGCAGCCGGACGCCGACGCCCTGTGGGCCGCGCTCAAGGCCGACCGCACGATCGACGGCAAGGACGCCGGTGGGAAGAAGACCGGGGCGTCGGGCTCCGAAGCTCCCGTCTCGCCCACGCCGGTCTCCGGTGAGGGCATCGACGTCGCCGTCTACAACGGCACCGCCGTCCCCGGCCTGGCCGCCCGCGCCGCCGCCGCTCTCACCTCCGACGGCTTCACGGTCACGGGCACGGCGACGGCTTCCGCCCAGGACCACACCACGACACTGGTCGAGTACGGCTCCGGCCTTCAGGACCGGGCCCGGACCGTCGCGGCGGCCTTCCCCGGGGCCGAGCTCCAGCCCGTGACCCGCAGCGGGATCAGCGTCGTCCTGGGACGGTCGTACGCGAACACCCCGGCGGCGTCCGCTTCCGCGTCCCCGACTCCCACCGCCGTGCCGAGCGAGGTCGCCGACGGCGCCCGGTCCGCCGACGACAACCCCTGCTCGAACCTCACCTACGGCTGACGCCGCGCGTGCCGGGCCCGGGCCGCCGTCAGGGCCAGCGCGTACAGGCCGAGGACGACGGCCGGCAGCAGGTAGTACGCGGTCGGCAGGGCCGTCATGCCGAGGGCCGCGCCGAGGGGGCTCGGCGGCAGCAGCAGGCCGACGGCGGCGAGGCCGGCCGCCGCGAGAGCGACCGGGCCGGGCGTACGGCTGCCCTCGACACGCCGGCCGGTGCGCAGGAGCAGCATCACCAGGGCCTGGGTGAGCAGGTTCTCGGTGAACCAGGCGGAGTGGAAGACGGCTTCGTCGTCCACGGCGTCGGGGCCGTCGAGCGCGAAGGCGAGGACGGCGAAGGTGGCGAGGTCGGCGACCGCGTTGAGCAGGCCGAAGCCGGTGACAAACCGGAGGAAGGAGCGCGACCGCAGCACGGCCGGACCGCGCAGCGCCGCCGCGCCGGGACGGTCGTGGGCGAAGGCGAGCTGGGCCGCGTCGAAGCACAGGTTCTGGGCGAGCACCTGGGCCGGGAGCATCGGCAGGAAGGGCAGCAGCAGGCCCGCGGCGAGCATGGCCACGACGTTGCCCAGGTTGGAGGAGAGCGTGACGCGCAGATACGAGGCGATGTTGCCGCTCGCGTGCCGGCCTGCGGTGATCGCGTGGCCGATCGCGGTGAGGTCCTTCTCGGCGAGGACGACGTCGGCGCTCTCCCGTGCCACGCCGACGGCCGAGCGGGGCGCGAGTCCGACATCGGCGGCGCGCAGCGCGGCCACGTCGTTCACCCCGTCGCCGAGGAACCCGACGGTGTGCCCGGCGGCGCGCAGGGCGGCGACGACACGGGCCTTGTCCTGAGGGGTGCAGCGGGCGACGACGGTCGCCTCACCGGCGGCCTCGTTGTCCTCGAGTTGTGCGGCGGTTCGTACCTCCCCCGGATCCAGGCCGAGTTCCCGGCAGGCCCGGGCCGCGGTGGCCGGGTGGTCGCCGGTGAGGACCTTCACGGTGACGCCACGGTCGGCCAGGCCGCGCAGGGCCGCGGCGGCGGTCGGGGCGAGGGCGTCCCGGAAGGTCACCAGGCCCCGGAAGGTCAGGCCCCGTGCGCCGGGCCCGGACGCACCGGCCGGGCGGTCCGCCGTCGCGACGGCCAGCACCCGCAGCCCGGCGCCCGCCTCCCGGGCGGCGAGCGCCAGCAGCCGGTCGCGTTCGCCGGCCTCCGTCGTACAGCGCTCCACCACGGCCTCGGCGGCTCCGGTGACGACGACGGTGTGGCGCCCGAGGGAGCCGCGTACCACCGCCGTCGAGAAACGCCGCACCGGGTCGAACGGCACGGCGTCCACCCCGTCGTACTCCTCGCCCACCGGCCCGGCCGCCTCCAGCAGGGCCTCGTCGAGGGCGTCGGGCGCGGGCAGTTCGGCGAGCTGGAGGGTCCACCAGGCGCCGACGGCGGCCCAGCGCAGCACCTCCGGGTCGTCCCGGCCGGCCGGGTCGAGGGACCGTTCGACGACCGGCCGGTCCTGGGTGAGGGTGCCGGTCTTGTCGACGCACAGCACGTCGACCGCGCCCAGGTCGTGCAGCGCGGGCAGCCGTTTGACGATCACGCCGTGGGTGCGGGCGAGCAGCGCGGCGCCCCGGGCCAGGCAGGTGGTGACGATCACCGGCAGCATCTCGGGCGTCAGCCCGACGGCGACCGCGACGGCGAAGGGCAGTGTCTCCAGACCGCGTCCGCGCAGCGCGGCGTTCGCCATCAGCACGAGGGGCGGCGTCAGCAGCATGAACCGGATCAGCACCCAGGAGATGCCGTGCACGGACCGGTCGAAGGTCCCGCCCTCCCGGCGTGCGGCCGGCTGCCGGTGAGCGGCGGCGAACCGGGTCCCGTCCCCGGTCGCGACCACGACGGCAGTGGCGGTGCCCGTGGCGACGGTACTGCCCTGGAAACAGAGCGGGGAGTCGCCGGGCTCACCGGACCCGGCCGGCCCCTCCACCACCCTTTTGTCCACCGGCGCCGACTCCCCGGTGAGGGCCGCCTGGTGCACCGTGAGGCCGCGTGCGCGCAGCAGTCGTACGTCTGCCGGGACGAGGTCCCCGGGGCCGAGGCGCAGGACGTCGCCGGGGACCAGGTCGGTGACCGGCACCTCGCGGGGACGCGGCAACTCCTGGGCGGTGTCGCGCCGCAGCACCGTGGCCGTGCCGGCGACCAGTTCGCGCAGGGCGGCCAGGGAGCGGTCGGCCCGGTGCTCCCCGCTCGCGCGCAGCACGCAGCTGACCGCGACCAGGGCGAGGATCACCACGGCGGTGCCCCAGGAGGCGACGGCGGCGGAGACCAGGCCGAGGCAGAGCAGGACGGCGGTGAAGGGGTCGCGCAGGGCGTGCGCGCACCGGCGGGGCCAGGACGGCGTACGCCGCTGCGGCAGGGTGTTCTCGCCGCGGGTGACCAGCCTCGCCGCGGCCTCGGTCTCGGTCAGCCCCCGGGGCCCCGACTCCAGCCGCCGCAGCACCTCCAGGGTGGTGCCCCCGGCGGTCTCACAGGCCATGGAGGCGGCGGCGCGGCGGTGCGGCGCGGTCGGTGAGCCGGCCCACCATGAGCCGTACGACGTCGACGATGTCGGGGTCGTCGACGTAGTACACCTGCCGGCGGCCCTCGCGGCGGGAGCGGACGAGTCCGGCCAGCTTCAGCTTGGTGAGGTGCTGGCTGACCGCGGGCAGCGCGCCGCCGACCCGCTCGGCGAGCCCGGTCACGTCGCTCTCGCCCTGGGCCAGCGCCCAGACGATGTGCAGCCGGGCGGGCGAGGCCAGCAGCCCGAAGGCCGCGGCCGCCTGGGCGAGCACGTCGGCGGGCGGGTCCTCGAAGCCACTGCCGGCTGCCGCCACCGTCGCCGTCCCTTCCGTCGCCTCCGTCGTCCTGCGAGCCGCACCAGTCTAGGCGGGCCCCCGCGCCACCTCGGAAGGCCTTTTCGTGCCGGACGCGAGGGCGTCCGAACCGCACGGACGGTACGGAAAACCAGGGCCTGACCTCGACCGTTCGGCCCGTCGGACAGATCATCACGATGCGGCAGCATCAACTCACGGCAGGTGGCTGCTCACTTGACGCCCAGTGGTCACACACGGTTGGCTCCGGGCCAGCGAGAGTCATCCGGCCCGTGCTCAGGTGCGGTCCGCCTTGCTCTCCCCCTGCTCTTGCTCGGCCGCACAGCGAGGTCCGCCCCTCATGAACACTCCTCCCCCGCCGCACACCTCCGCGAGACTCACCCGTGTCGCGGCCCTGGTGTCCGCCGTGTGTCTGCTGGTGGCCGGCTGCTCCGTCCTCGGCGCGAGTGACGACGGGTCGGACGCGGACCCGGTGGGCGGGCCGGGCGGCGGGATGAAGGTCGCCCTGGTCACGCACGGCGGCAAGGGCGACGCCTTCTGGGACCTGGTGCGCAGGGGCGCCGAGGCGGCGGCAGCCAAGGACGGCATCGACCTGACGTACGCCAGCGACTCCGACGCGACCGCGCAGGCCGCGCTGGTGCGGGACGCGGTCCGGGACAAGGTCGACGGCATCGCGGTCACGCTGGCCAAGCCGGCGGCGATGCGGGGCCCGATCGCCCGGGCCAAGGCGGCCGGCATACCCGTCGTCGGGCTCAACTCCGGCATCGACGCCTGGCGGCCGGCGGGCCTGCTGGAGTACTTCGGCCAGGACGAGTCCGTCGCCGGCCGGGCCGTCGGCGACAAGCTGGACGAATTCAGGGCCAAGCACGCCCTGTGCGTGGTGCACGAGCGGGGCAACGTCGCGCTGGAGGCCCGCTGCGCCGGCGTGCGGAAGACGTTCGACGGCGACACCGACAACCTGTACGTGGACGGCAGCGACATGAACGCGGTGACCGCCACGATCGCGTCCCGGCTGCGGCAGGACTCCAGCATCGACGAGGTCGTCACCCTGGGCGCCCAGTACGGGCTCAGCGCGGTCAAGGCCGTCGAACAGGCCGGCAGCAGAGCCAAGGTCGCCACGTTCGATCTCGACAAGAACCTGGTCAAGGCGGTCCGGGGCGGCGACGTGCAGTTCGCCGTGGACCAACAGCCCTACCTCCAGGGCTACCTCGCGGTGGACGCCCTGTGGCTGTACCGGACCAACGGCAACGTCAGCGGCGGCGGGACGGCTCCGGTGCTCACCGGTCCGGCGTTCGTGACCAGGTCCAACGTGTCCGCCGTGGCACGATTCGCCGCCGCCGGGACCCGGTGACCGGGCACGTCCTGTGATGGTGTCGCCAAAGATTCGGTCAGGCCCGGCCCGTGCGGTCACTTGTACGGATAACATCCTGCGCATCCCATGTGCCGTAACCGGCACGCGAACACCCCCCCGCACCCGTCCCCCGCCCCCGTCCCGACCCTTCCGCCTCCCCGTTCCTCGCTCCCCGCTGATCGCCCTAGGACGACGATGTCTCGACGGACAGGTGCCCGGCGCCGTCTCGGTTCCATACGCCTCTCCCTGGTCCTCCTGGCCCTGGTGCCCAGCGTCACCCTTGCCGCCATGTGGGGCGTGACGACCATCCAGATGTTCTCGGAGGGGCTTCGGCTGCGTGACCAGACGGAGCTGAGCCGGTCCACCGGCGCCATGGGCACCGACACGACGCTCGCCCTCCAGCGGGAACGCAGCCTGTCGGCGGCCTGGCTGGCCTCGCCGCACGGTTCCCGGGCCGCCCTCGACGCACAGCGCGAGGAGACCGACGCGGCGGTCGCGAAGCTGGTCGGGCAGGCGGACGCGATCGAGAAGGCGCCCTCCCGCATCTCGGACCGGCTGTACTCGGTGCTGGGCTCGGTGGGCAGCCTGGAGTACTACCGGGACCAGGTGGACGACCCGACCGACATCACCCCCCAGCAGGCGCTGGACCAGTACTCCTCGATCATCGACGACCAGATCCACGCCTTCCAGGAGCTCTCCCAGGTCGACGACGGCGACCTCACCTCGCAGGCCGGTCCCCTGGTCGGGCTGGAGCACGCCGCGGAGCTGGTCTCCCGGGAGGACGCGCAGCTGACGCTCGCCTGGCCGTCCGGGCATCTGGACGACAAGGCCTGGGTGCGGTTCGCGGAGCTGGTGAACACCCGTCGCTGGCTGGTCAAGGACCAGGTCGTGCCCCAGGTGACCGGCAGTGCCAAGACACAGACCGAGCGGATCCTGGCGAGCCCGCAGTGGCAGACTCTCCAGTCCATCGAGGACCAGGTGCTGGCGGCCCGGAACTCCAGCGCCGACGCGGACCGGATCGCCCTGCCGGACACCCAGAAGCGGTGGAACGCCGCCATGGACAAGCTGTCCGAGCAGTACGCGAGCCTGATCCAGCAGCAGACGACGGGTCTGCTCGAACGCAGTGCCGACAAGGCGGACGGGCTGCTGATCAAGGCGGGGATCCTGAGCGCCGGCGGGCTGCTCGCGCTGCTGGTGTGCGTCGGCATGTCCTGGCGGATCACCCGCTCGCTGTCCCGGCGGCTGCGCGGTCTGCGCCGGGCCGCCGTCAGCCTCGCGCAGGAACGGCTGCCGGACGTGGTGGCGCGGCTGGAGCGGGGCGAGACGGTCGACCCGGAGTCGGCGACGACCCCGCTGGACTACGGCCACGACGAACTCGGCCAGGTGGCCCGGGCGTTCAACACCGCCCAGCGCACGGCCGTGCACACCGCGGTCGAACTCGCCGACACCCGGCGCGGCTTCCAGAAGATCATCCTGGGCATCGCGCGGCAGAGCCAGAACCTGGTCAACCTCCAGCTGAGCAAGCTCGACACGCTGGAACGCGAGCACTCCGACCCCGACATCCTCAAGGGCCTGTACGAACTGGACTCCACGGCCAGCCAGTTGCGCCGCTACGAGGAGAACCTCGTCATCGTCAGCGGCGAACGGCCCGGCCGCAGCTGGACCGAGCCGGTCGCGCTGATCGACATCCTGCGCAGCGCGGTCGGCGAGGTCGCCGAGTACCAGCGGGTGGAGGTGCACACCGAGGAGGAGGTGCACCTCGCGCCGCCCGCGGTGGCCGACGTCATCCATCTGCTCGCCGAGCTCATCGACAACGCGACCGCGTACTCCCCCGCCCCGAGCCCCGTCACGGTACGGGCCGGGATCGTCGCCAAGGGCCTGGCCGTCGAGGTCGAGGACCGCGGCCTCGGCATGTCGGAGGAGGACTACGCGTCCTTCAACGAACAGCTCGCGGTGCCCCCGCAGTTCGACGTGGTGGCGCTCGCCGACGACCTGCGGCTCGGCATGTTCGTGATCGCCCAGCTGGCCCGCCGGCACGGCATCGCCGTCACCCTGCGCTCGTCGCCGTACGGCGGGACCACGGCGATCGTGCTGATACCGCACGACATCGTGGTGCGGGAGATCCCCGAGGCCGGTGCGCCGGACACGCGGGACGCCAAGGACATGGCCGGCGCGAACGGCCTGGCCGCCCCCGTCGGCCCGAGAGGGGCGGGCGGCGGCCAGACGACCGGTGGCGCTGCGAAGAACGGGCAGAGCCCGGTGGACGACGGGCGGAGTGCTGTGGACGTAGCGGGTTCGGTCGACGGGCGGAGCCCGGTGGGCGCCGAGCACGCCGAGGTGTCGCTCAGCGCCGCGGCGTCGCAGGGAGCCGAGACGCCGGAGCGCGCCGGACGCACCGCCGGGTCCGCGAGCGAGTCCCGGACCGCCTCCGCCACCGCGTCCGCCGTTCCCGCCGCCGCTTCCGCCGGCCCTGCGGTCATCCCCCGCCGGGACGGTCTCGCCCCGCTCCCCCGCCGGGTGCCGCAGACCAGCCTGGTGGAGGAACTGCGCGAGGAGTCCGCGCCCGCCGGCGACGACGGCTCCCCCGACGACTTCACCGCGGAAGCGGCCGCCTCCTCCCTGGCCGGTTTCCAGCGCGGCACGCTCCGGGCCCGTGACGACGACGCCGAGCCGCCGTACGACGAGGACGCGGCCGCCCCACCCCGGCAGGCCGCCGCCGACCCCGTCCCCTCGACTCCGCCCGCCGACCGCTGACGAAGGACACCGCAATGACACCCCCCATCCCCGCCACGCACACCCAGCTCGACCAGCTGCTGACCGGACTCGTCGAGCGGGTCGCCGACGTGAACCAGGCCGTGGTGCTGTCCGAGGACGGCCTGGTGGTCAGCAAGTCCACCGGATTCCTGCGCGACGACGCCGAGCGGCTCGCGGCGACCGCGTCCGGCCTGATGAGCCTCAGCAAGGGCGTCAGCATGGACTTCCGGGGCGGTCCGGTGCGCCAGGCACTCATCGAGATGGCCAACAGCTATCTGATCCTCACCTCCGCCGGTCCCGGCGCCCATCTGGTCGTGCTCACGGGGCCGGGCGCGGACGTCGGTGTGGTGGCGTACCAGATGAACATGCTGGTGAAGAAGATCGGCGAGCACCTCAGCGCGGCACCGCGGGGCATGGCCGGTCCCGTCGTCGACCCCGGCGTGTGAGGTGGGCGGAGGCGACTCGGCGGGGCGGCTCGTACGGCCGTTCGCGCTGACCGGCGGCCGGACCCGGCCCAGCCGCGCCGACTTCACGCTCATCGCGACGGTGACCGCGGTCGATCCGCAGCCCGCCGCGGCGGCCCGCTGCCAGCCCGAGCACGCCCGGATCCTCCGGCTGTGCGCCGAGCCGATGGCCGTGGCGGAGCTGGCCGCCCGGCTCGACCTGCCGGTGAGCGTGGTCGCCATCCTGCTCTGCGACCTGCTGGAGGCGGGCCGGATCACCGTCCGTCCGCCGCGCCTCGTCTCCCGTACCACTCCGGACCTGGACCTGCTGAAGAAAGTGAGGGACGGCCTTGGCCGGCTCTGACGTCGACACCGACGCGTCCTCGGCACCCGACACGGTCAAGATCCTCATCGCCGGCGGCTTCGGCGTGGGCAAGACCACCATGGTCGGGGCGGTCAGCGAGATCGTCCCGCTGCGTACCGAGGAACCCCTGACCATGGCCGGTCTGGGCGTCGACGACCTGGACGGAATCGAGGAGAAGCGGGCCACCACCGTGGCCCTGGACTTCGGCCGGATCACCATCAGCCGGGACCTGGTGCTGTACCTGTTCGGTACGCCGGGGCAGCAGCGGTTCTGGTTCATGTGGAACGACCTGGCCCTCGGCGCGCTCGGTGCCGTGGTCCTGGTCGACGTCCGCAGACCCGAGTCCAGCTTCGCCGCGATCGACTTCTTCGAACGCCGGGGCATCCCGTTCGTCGTCGGGGTCAACGGCTTCCACGGTGAACACCCGTATCCGCCCGAGGACATCAGGGACGCGCTCGCGGTGCCGGAGCACGTGCAGGTGCTGCTGTGCGACGCGCGGGAGAGGGAGTCGTGCCGGGACGTGCTGATCGCCCTGCTCGACCAGCTGATCGCTACGGCGGTGCAGGCCTGAACCAGGGGTGTCTCAGCTCCGGCCGGGGGCGTTCCCGGGCCACTCGGTGTACGGCACCGGGCGGCCCGTGAACGCGTCCAGGACGATGCGGTCGCCGACCGGCCGGTCCAGCTTCACCGTCACCCTCTCACCGCGCAGTTCACTCGTGCAGGGACCGTCCTCGACGCCCGTCACGGCGGCGGACAGCACCACACTGCCGCTCGTCTCCAGCGCCTCCACGGCGGGGCCGTCGTCGCAGGCTCCGTGGTGGGTCACCACGGTGACGGACCGGCCGTTTCCCGCGACCTCCGTGAGGCCGCCGAGCGGCGCCAGCACGTCAGCGGGTACGTCCTGCCCGAGCGGCCCGATCGGCGGCCTGGGGAGCGTGGACGGGCTCACCGCGGCACGCTTGAGGGGACTGTCGTAGCCCTCCAGGGTGAACAGCCAGGCGGGGACGGTCGCCGGGCCGCGGCTGGTGACCACCGTCATCTCGCCCAGCCTCGCCCCGGTCACGGTCAGGCGCGGCCCGGGACTGTCGGCACGGTCCAGCGTCTCGTAGGCCTTCTCGGCGTCCATGAGCGGCGTCGTGAGCGAGCCCCCGCTCCGCCAGGTCACTCGTCCGCTTCCGCCCGGCGGGGCGGGCAGCTTCCCCCGCAGTTCGAAGTTGCCGATCTCGTAGGCGCGCCGGTCGGCGGCGTCGCTGAGGAGGCCGGCCCCGGGCAGTTGGACGACCGCTCCCATGGGGTGGTAGCCCTCGTGCCACTGCCGGGCCGCCTCGGAGCCGTCCCAGGCGTCGGCGACCCGGCGGTCGCGGGCCTCCGACCGCGGGGCCGACTCGGTGCCACGGGTCTTGCCGCCGTCGTTGCCCGCCTCCGCGCTGCCGCACCCCGCCGCGGCGCCGGCTCCGACGGCGCACAGGGCGAGAACGGTGAGGATCCGGGCGGTGCGCTTGAAGTCGGTACGCATGGCTC
The DNA here is from genome assembly GCF_044459945.1 of Streptomyces sp. NPDC050164. Classification (NCBI taxonomy): domain Bacteria; kingdom Bacillati; phylum Actinomycetota; class Actinomycetes; order Kitasatosporales; family Streptomycetaceae; genus Streptomyces; species Streptomyces sp. NPDC050164. Next base: position 93,931 of record NZ_JBITJK010000030.1, on the reverse strand, counting down.
TCCCAGGGGATCACGGTGACCGGTGACGGTTCCGCTCCTGTGACGCCCCGCCCCCGGCCCGCGTTCGATCCCTTTCCGGTCCGGTCGAGCCTGTTATCGCATCGTGACAGGCAGCCTGGTGACAGGCAGCCGGGTCGGTCAGTCCAGACCCGCCGACTTCAGCCACGCCTTGGCCACGTCCAGCGGGTCCTTCTTCTCGAGCTGCACCTGCGCGTCCAGGTCGAGGAGCGCCTTCGTGTCGAGCTTGGCCGAGACCGCGTCGAGCGCCTCGACGCCCTCCTTGGACAGCTCGCCCTTGCGGACCAGCGGCTGCACGTTCTGGAAGCCGAAGAGGTTCTCCGGGTCCTTCAGGACGACGAACTTCTCCCGGGCGATGGTCGGGTCGGTGGTGAAGACGTCCGCGGCCTGCACGGTGTTCTCCTTCAGCGCCGTCTGGGTCAGCGGCCCGCCCGCGTCGAGGGACTTGAAGGACTTGAACTCCAGCCCGTACACCGACTTCAGGCCCACCAGGCCCTGGTGCCGGGTCTGGAACTCCGGGGAGCCGCCGAACACCAGGTCCTTGGCGACGCCCTTGAGGTCGCCGATGGAGGAGTCGGAGGTGAGCTCGTACTTCTTCGCGGTCTGAGCGTTGAGGGTCACGGAGTCCTTGTTCTGCGCGGCCGACGGCTTCAGCAGCTCCAGCTCGGAGTCGAGCTTGCCGTTGATCGCGGTCGTGGTCTCCTCGACCGTCTTCGGCTTGGCCTTGGCGTCGAGGTACGCCAGCAGGGAGCCGTTGTACTCCGGCAGCAGGGTGATGGTGCCGTTCTTCATCAGACCGTAGGTGGTCTCACGGCTGCCGATGTTGGGCTTGTAGGTGACCTTGATGCCCTTGGCCTTGAGGGCCTCGCCGTAGATGTCGGCGAGCAGGGTGCTCTCGGCGAAGTTGTTGGAGCCGACCACGACGGTGCCGCTCTGCGCTCCGCCGCCCTTGAGCGGGTCGTCGGAGGTGCCGCCGGAGGAACAGCCTCCGAGAAGAGCTACCGCCGCGGCGAGCGCGACTGCGGTCGCGCCGGGGTGCCTCGTGATGGACCGGGTGCTGCTCTCCGCCGTAGTAATCACCCATTGATCCAAGCCAGCCGCTGTTCGGTCAGTCAAGAGCACCCTGGTTACAATCGGCGTCGATCTGCGGCGAGTTGAGGCGCTCTGCCTCTCATCTCCTGCGCACCCCGGGCGACACCGCGACCCGCGCGACCGCCCAGAACAGCGCGAGCGTGACCAGCGCCAGGACGGCGACCAGGGTCGCGCCGCCCACCACCTTCTCGTAGTTGCGCTGGTAGAGGCCGTCGACGATGTACCGGCCGAGGCCGCCCAGGCTGACGTACGCGGCGATGGTCGCCGTCGACACGATCTGGATGGCCGCCGAGCGCAGGCCGCTCAGGATCAGCGGCAGGGCGACCGGCAGTTCGACCTGGAAGAGGATCCGTGACTCGTGCATGCCCATGCCGCGGGCGGCGTCCACCGGCGAGGGGTCGACGGACCGCATCGCCTCGTAGGTGGTGACCAGGATCGGCGGGACGGCGAGGACGACCAGCGGGATCATCACGGGCAGCATCCCGAACCCCAGCAGGGTCGTCATCAGCACCAGCAGGCCGAAGCTGGGCAGGGCCCGCCCGGCGGTGGCGACCAGGGACAGGGCGTTCCCGCCGCGCCCGTAGTGACCGGTGACCAGGCCGATCGGCAGTCCGATCGCGGCGGCGAGGGCGAGCGCCTCCAGGGTGTACTGCACGTGTTCCGCGAGGCGGGCCGGGATGCCGTCGTAGCCGTGCCAGTGGGCGCTGTCACTGAAGAAGGCGTTGACGAAGCTGAATACGTTCACCGGACTGCGTCCTTGAGGGCGGGAGCCTGCTCGCGGCCGGCCGTGCCGCTGGGCATCCAGGGCGTCAGCAGCACGCGCACCAGGACCAGCAGGGCGTCGACGAGGATCGCCAGGAGGGCCGTGGTGATCACGGAGTTCCAGGTCAGTTCGGGCCGGTTGTAGATCTGCGCGTCGTGGAGCAGATTGCCGAGCGCGCCCTGGTTGCCGATCAGCATGCCGACGCTGACGAGGGAGATGCTCGACACGGTCGCCACCCGCAGGCCGGCGATGATGGCCGGGACCGCGATCGGCAACTGCACCTGGAAGTACCGCCGTACGGGCCCGAAGCCCATGGCGGTGGCCGCGGACAGGGTCTCCTGCGGCACCGAGCGCACCCCGTCCACGATCGCCGGGACGAGCACCACCAGGCTGTACACGGCCAGCGGGATCATCACGGTGAGTTCGCTCTGCCCGGTGTAGTTGATGAGGACGACGAAGAACGCCAGCGACGGGATGGCGTACAGCACGGTGGTGACCCCGAGGACGGGCGGGTAGAGCCAGCGGAAGCGCACGCAGAGCTGGGCGATCGGCAGGGCGAGGAGGAGCCCGGCCGCGACCGGCAGCAGGGCCTCCCTCAGGTGCAGTCCGACCAGCCCGATCCAGCTGTGCTGGAGGTCGCTCGGGATGTCGAAGAAGTCGTGGAGGAAGTCGCTCATCCGGCGACCTTCTCGTCGTCGCGCCCTGCCGCGTGGGCGCTGCGGATCGCCTCGCCGATGGTCGCTTGCGAGACGACGCCGGTCACGCGTCCGCCGGTGTCCACGGCGACGGCCCAGCCGGTCGGCGACAGCACCGCGCAGTCGAGGGCGGCCCGCAGCGAGTCGGTGCCGGGCACGAACGGCCGCCCGTGGGACAGCAGTTCCTCCGGCCGGATGTCCCCCGCGGCCAGGTCCCGCGGCTCGCCCCAGCCGAGCGGCCGGCCGTCCGCGTCGGTCACCAGGAGGTAGGGGGCGTCGGGGGCGGCGATCTGCTCGGCGGTGGCGTCGAGCGGGATCACCGGGTCGCTCGTCAACTCGAGCCGGGCGGACGGGAAGAACGACAGGCGCCGGATGCCGCGGTCGCCGCCGAGGAAGTCCTCGACGAAGGCGTCGGCGGGGCTGGACAGCAGCTCGGCCGGGGGCGCGTACTGGGCGAGGTGGCCGCCGGTGCGCATCACCGCGACCATCGTGCCGAGCTTGATCGCCTCGTCGATGTCGTGGGTGACGAAGACGATGGTCTTGCCTAACTCGTCCTGGATTCGGAGCAGTTCGTCCTGGAGTCCCTTGCGCACGACCGGGTCGACCGCCGAGAACGGCTCGTCCATGAGCAGCACGGGCGGGTCGGCGGCGAGGGCCCGGGCCACGCCGACGCGCTGCTGCTGGCCGCCGGACAGCTGGTACGGGTAGCGCTTGGCGAGCGCGGCGTCGAGCCCCACCCGCTCCATCAGCTCCGCGGCCCGCGCCCGGGCCTTCTGCTTGCCCCAGCCGAGCATGCGGGGCACGGTCGCGATGTTGTCGACGATCGTGCGGTGCTGGAAGAGGCCGGCGTTCTGGATGACGTAACCCATGGAGCGGCGCAGGGTGGTGACGGGCTGTCGCTGGATGTCCTCGCCGTCGAGGAGGATCGTTCCCTCACTCGGTTCGACCATTCTGTTGATCATCCGCAGGGTGGTCGTCTTGCCGCAGCCCGACGGTCCGACGAGGACGGTGATCGAGCGGTCGGGTATCTCCAGCGAGAGCCGGTCGACCGCCACCGTGCCGTCCGGGTACCGCTTGGTGACTGAATCGATCCGTATCAAGACGCCGGGGCCCTTCGGGTTGGCGGAGACTTGCGGCCATGGTCGTACGGGCTGTTGCCGGTCGAGTCTAGATGGCCCGCCTCACCGGTCCCCAGGGACCACACCCTTCAGGGGCAGGCACACGGTGAACACCGTCGCTCCGGGTTCGCTGTTCAGCTCGATGCGGCCGCCGTGGGCCCGGACCAGGGAATGGGCGACCGCGAGGCCCAGGCCGCTGCCGCCGCGGTCGCGGCTGCGGGCCTTGTCGACGCGGTAGAAGCGGTCGAAGACGCGCTCGTGGTCCTCGGGCGGGATGCCGGGACCCGCGTCGGCGATCCGGACCAGAGCGGTGCCGGAGGCGACGGCGACGTCCACGGACACCGGGGTTGAGGGCGGGGTGTGCACGGCGGCGTTGGCGAGAAGGTTGTCCAGGACCTGCCGGACGCGCTGCGGGTCCAGTCGCACCTTGAGCGCCACCGGGCCGGTGGTCACCGTCAGCGGGTGGTCCGGCCGGCTGGCCCGGAAGGCGTCGGCGGCCTGCTGGACCAGCTCCACCAGGTCGGCGTCCTCCAGCCGCAGCGGCGCCTCCACCTCCGCCGCGTCCAGCCGGGCGAGCAGCAGCAGGTCGTCCAGGAGGATGCCCATCCGGGCGGCCTCGGCACGCAGCCGGGCCAGGTGCCGGTCGCGTTCCTCGGGGGCGTTGGCGGCGGCGTACTGGAAGAGGTCGGCGTAGCCGCGTACCGACATCAGCGGGGTGCGCAGCTCGTGCGAGGCGTCCGCGACGAACCGGCGCAGCCGCTGCTCGGCCTGAGCGCGCACGGCGAGGGAGTCGTCGATGTGCTCCAGCATCGTGTTGAAGGCGGTCCGCAGCTCGTCCACCTCCGGGCCGCCGTCCCGGCCGTCGGCGCGCAGCGGCAGCCGGGCCGCCGACTCGGTCAGGTCGTGCGAGGCGATGCCGTGCGCGGTGGACGCCATGTCGCTGAGCGGCTTCAGCCCGCGGCGCAGCATGCGGCGGCCGAAGACCACCAGCGCGAGCAGCGCGAGCGCGAAGGTGACGACCTGGATGGTGATCAGCTGCCCGACCGTGTCCTCGATGTCCTCCATGGGCGCGGCGCTGACCAGGACCACCCCGGGCTCGACCTCGCAGGCGCGCAGCCGGTAGGTGCCCACGCCCTTGAGGTGCTCGGTGCGCAGCAGTTCCGTGTGCGCGGCGCTCTGCGCCGAGGCCAGGGCGGTGAAGTCGTCGACGTCCTCGGGCAGGTCGGCGGGGTCCTCGGGCCTGCGGAGCTCGGGCGTGCCGTCCGAGACGTCGTACACGGCGTAGAACCAGCTGTAGTACTTCTTGCCCGAGAGCGTGCCGTAGTGCGCGATGCTCTTGGACTGGGCGATCTGGGCCTGCGCCAGCTGGGTGTCGAGCTGGGCCGACAGGTAGTCGCGCATGTACGTGGTGAGGGCCGTGCCGACGACGGCGAACACGACCAGCGACAGGGCGCCGAGGCCGAGGGCCAGCCGGGTGCCCAGGCGCATCCCTCGGTAGGCCCGCCGCAGCCGGGCTATCACTCGGAGGCCTGTCGCAGGACGTACCCGAATCCACGCACGGTGTGGATCAGCGGCGCGCCGCCGTCGTCCGTCTCGTCGAGCTTGCGGCGCAGCCGGCTGATGACCAGCTCGACGACGTTGGAGCGGCCGCCGAAGCCGTACTCCCACACGTGGTCGAGGATCTGCGCCTTGGTGAGCACGGTGGGCGACTTGCGCATCAGGTAGCGCAGCACCTCGTACTCGGTCGGGGTGAGGGACAGCAGTCTGTCGCCGCGCCGCACCTCGCGGGTGTCCTCGTCCATGGTCAGGTCGCCGACCTGGAGCACGGACCGCTGGAAGGCGGGCCCGGCGCTGCGCCGCAGGACGGTGCGCAGCCGGGCCATCAGCTCCTCCACGGCGAACGGCTTGACCAGGTAGTCGTCTCCGCCCCGGGTCAGGCCCGCGACCCGGTCGGCGACGCCGTCGCGGGCGGTGAGGAACACCACCGGCACCATCGTGCCGGAGGCGCGCAGCCGGTCCAGGACGCCGAAGCCGTCGACGCCGGGCAGCATCAGGTCGAGCACCACGATGTCCGGGTGGAACTCGGCGGCCCGCTTCAGCGCGTCCTCGCCGGAGTACGCCGTGACCGCCTCCCAGCCCTCGTAACGGGCGACGGTCGCGACGAGGTCGGCGATGGGCGGGTCGTCGTCGACGACGAGGAGTCGTACTTTTTCCACCCGCTCATAGTGCTTCACGTGCCGTGTGCCGCCATAGCCGCCCGAGCCTTCGCCGCCGGATCGATAAACACTTGAAAGTTGAGCGACAGCATTCCGACAGCCCCCCGCGACAAGCTCGGTGTCCCAGGATCCGATCAAGGAGCTGCCGATCGTGACGACCCTCCAAGAACCCCGCGCGGCGACCCGCCCGGGCGTGCGGCCCACAGTGGTGGGCCGCACCGGCTTGTACGCGCTGCTGCTCGCCAACGTGGTCGTGGTGACCGTCTTCTTCGTCCAGGCCGGTTTCGCCTCCAACACGCTGATCGTGCTGGGGCGGCTGGCGGGGCTGTACGGGGCGCTGCTCATGGCGTTCCAGCTGCTGCTGGTGGCGCGGCTGCCGTGGTTCGACCGGCGGATCGGCATGGACCGGCTGACGTCCTGGCACCGCTGGACGGGCTTCTCGGTGCTGTGGCTGCTGCTGGCGCACGCCGTGTTCATCGTCTTCGGCTACGCCCAGTCCTCGTCCCTGGACCCGGTGAACCAGCTGGTGGATCTCGCCGAGACCGTCGAGGGTGTGCTGCGCGCGATCACCGCCCTGGCGATCATCATCGCGGTCGGCGCGGTCTCGGCCCGCTACGCCCGGCGCCGACTGGCGTACGAGACCTGGCACTTCATCCACCTGTACACCTACGTCGCGGTGGTGCTGGCGTTCACGCACCAGGTCGCGGCGGGTACGACGTTCACCTCGTCGTCCGTGGCGAAGGCGTACTGGTACGCCGTGTGGGGCGTGGCCCTCGCCTCGGTGTTCCTCGGCCGCCTGGTCCTGCCACTGTGGCGCAACCTCCGCCACCAGCTGCGTGTGACGGCCGTGGTCCCCGAGAACGACGACGTGGTCTCGGTCTACGTCACGGGCCGCGACCTGGACCGGCTGCCCGCCCGGGCCGGACAGTTCTTCCTGTGGCGGTTCCTGACGAAGGACCGCTGGTGGCAGGCCAACCCGTTCTCGCTGTCCGCCGCGCCGGACGGCCGTACGCTGCGCCTGACCGCCAAGCGGGCGGGCGAGGGCAGCGCGGCCCTGCGGCACCTGAAGGTCGGCACGCGGGTGTTCGCCGAGGGCCCCTACGGCGCCTTCACCACCCTGCACCGCACCCGCCCGGACGCCCTGCTCATCGCCGGCGGCGTCGGTGTCACCCCGATCCGGGCCCTGCTGGAGGAGCTGCACGGCCACGCGGTCGTGATCTACCGGGTGGCCACGGACCAGGACGCCGTCCTCTACGACGAACTGCGCGAACTCGCGCACGCCAAGGGTGCCGAGCTGCACCTGGTGACCGGCCCTGCCGTACCGGACCGGCTGACGCCGCGGGAGCTGGCCCGCCTGGTGCCGGACATCACCGGCCGGGACGTCTACCTGTGCGGCCCGCCGCCGATGATGAACGCGGTGCTCGGCAGCCTGCGCGAGCTGGGCGTGCCCAGGACGCAGACCCACTTCGAGCGCTTCAGCCTGGCCGGATGAGGAGGAGAGATTCGTGAAGCGAGCCATACCCGTCCTCGTCCTCAGCGTCGCGGGGCTGATCCCGGTCTGGCGGTACGCGCCGTCACACGACACCGCGTCGTCGTCGGTGACCGAGGCCGCCACGCCCGCGTCGACACCGTCGGCCTCCTCGTCGGGCGGCACCACGACCACGGTCGTGTCGGGCTCGACCATCGACACCGAGAAGGGCCCGGTGCAGGTCGAGGTCACGTTCGCCGACGACAAGATCGCCTCGGTGCGGATGCTCCAGCAGCCGAACCATCCGCAGACCACGGCCGCCGTGCCCCAGCTGATCGAGGAGACGCTCCAGGCACAGAGCGCCGACATCGACACGGTGTCCGGTGCGACGATCACCAGCGACGGCTACAAGGAGTCGCTCCAGGCCGCCATCGACGCGCGGGGCTGACGGCATGCGGCGCGTCGAGCACGTCATGGGGTTCCCGGTCTCGGTACGGATCGACGACGAGGACTTCCCCGAGGCACCGGTGGACGGCCTCTTCGCCTGGCTGCGCGAGGTCGACGCGCGGTTCAGCCCGTTCCGGCCGGACAGCGAGGTGTCGCGGCTGGACCGGGGGGAGGTGCGCGACCCCAGTCCGGTGCTCCGGGAGGTCCTGGAGCTGTGCGAGGAGTACCGGATCGCGACCGGCGGCGCCTTCGACGTACGTCTGCCCGGTCGCGGCCTCGACCCCTGTGCCGTGGTGAAGGGCTGGTCGGTGCAGAAGGGAGCGGAGCTCCTGTCGGCGGCCGGTGCTCGGCGTTTCTGCCTCAACGCGGGCGGCGACGTGATCGCCTCCGGCGGCCCCTGGCGCGTCGGCGTACGCCACCCCGAACACGCCGACCGGCTCTGCGCGGTCCTGGACCTCACGGACCGGGCCGTCGCGACCTCCGCCCGCTACGAACGCGGCGACCACATCCTCGACGCCCGCACGGGCCGCCCGGCAACGGGCCTCCTCAGCATGACCGTCGTGGCCCCGACCCTGACCGAGGCAGACACGGTCGCGACAGCGGCGTTCGCCCTGGGCAGGCAGGGCGTCGAGTGGGCGGCGGCCCGCGAGAACTGCGAGGTGTTCGCGGTGGACGCGGACAGGCGAGTGCTGCGGAGTCCGGGGTTTCCGGTGGCCGGGGCGCGGTCCGCGGCGGCATAGACAGTCACCACACCACGCCCGTCCGCCTCCCGGCCCCGGGCCGCAGGCGGAGCGCCCTCACCGGTCGCCCTCCCGGACCGCTGGCCGGGTGGATCGCTCTCAAAACCGGCCGTGTCGTTCTCCCGCCCCTCTCGCTTTCGCTGTCGGACACCGGGGCGTCATACCGGCCGGGCACGTTTCCGAGGTCCCCTTGACTCGCCCTGCATCGTCCGCCCCGTCCCCGGGCGTGACGCGGAAGGACGACGTACGCCGTGTCCCAGCTTCGGCTCGAAACGCTCCCTGCCCCCGCCCCGCTCCCCACCGCACCCCGCCGCTCCTCGACCACCGCGCGGCTCGTCCGGCCGGCCCTGGCCCTGCTTCCGCTGTTGCTGGTCGGGGGGTGGGCCCTGGTCGACCGGCGGGCGGCCTACGAGGGGGCCGCGCGGCTGGCCTCGGCCGACCCCTGGTGGCTGCTCGTCGCGTTCGTCTGCACGTGTCTGACGTGGGTGGCCGCCGCCTGCGTCCGGCAGGGCGCGCTGCCGGAGCGGCTGCCGCCCGGGCTGCTGGTGGCCTCGCAGTTCGCCGCCGGTGCCGCGAACCAGGTGCTGCCGGCGGGGATCGGCGCGCACGCCGTCACCCTGCGCTTCCTTCAGCGCCGCGGCATCCCCCTGCCCCGGGCCACCGCCTCACTCGCCCTGTACTCCCTGGTCAAGCCGGTCGCCAAGACGGTGGTGCTGCTCGTGTTCCTGGTGGCGTTCCCGGACGTACTGCGCCTTGGCGCGCTCGTCCCGGACGACCGCACCCTGCTCTTCGCGGCGGGCGGCGCCCTGCTCGCGCTGGCCGCGACCGCCGTGACGCTCGTGACCGTACGGGCGCTGCGCCGCCCCGTCCTCGGCTTCCTGCGCACCGCGCTGACCGACGCCCGCGAGTTGCACACCCGGCCCGGCCGTGTGCTCGCCCTGTGGGGCGGGGCGGCAGCCACCCCGCTGCTCCAGGGCAGTGTGATCGCCACGGTCGGTTTCTCGCTCGGGCTGCCGCTGTCCTGGACGCAGGTGATCCTCGCGCTGCTGGTGGCCGGCACGGCGGTCGGGGCCGTGCCGGCGCCGGGCGGCATCGGTCCCGTGGACGCCGCGCTCGTCTTCACCATGGCCGCGTTCGGCGCCCCGGTGGCCACCGCCACGGCCACCGTCATCGGCTACCGCGTCCTGACGGTGTGGCTCCCTCTCCTGCCGGGCGCCCTCGTCCTGTCGGCCCTTGTGCACCGCAAGGTGCTCTGAAGGCACCCCAGGCGGTCAGCCGAGGCGCGATGCCGAGACCTGCCGGAAGCGGCGGTTGCTTCAGACCGGCTCCTCCCGCAGCACCTTCACGTCCCACGGCCCGAGCGGCACCAAGTCGCCGTACCCGGTCTCCGACAGCACGTCCCGCAGGGCGGTGGGCACCGGCACGGACACCTCCTCCCACGACCAGTTGTGCAGGAACCGCACGCGGCGGCCGTCCCGGGCGGTCGCCGAGGTGGCCGTGACGCTCGGGTGCGTGGGGCGCCAGGCGTCCTCCGGGGCGTACCGGTCGAACAGGGCCCGGGCGAAGACGGCGTCGGGGACGGTGCCGACGTAGGTGATGCGCCCGGCGCCGTGGCGGTGCGTGGTGGCCGCGGGCCAGCGTCCGAAGTGCGGATGCACGTACGCCGCCAGCGTCTCGGCACCCCGCGGCCGCAGCCCGTCCGCCCAGTGCAGGGCGTGCGCGTCGGCCGGGAGGGGAAGGGCGTCCGTGCCGGTGACGGGCAGCGGATCGCCCAGGTTGCTGAACTCGTCGTACGTCACCCCGGCCGCCTCGGCCAGCCGGCCCGGCTGGAGGCCGGTGCGGGCCCTGGCCTCGGTGTCGCCGTAGCCGGTGCGGGGGCCGAGCACGAGATGGCCGCCGGCCTCGGCGTAGGCGCGGAGCCGGTCCAGGACGGTGTCGTCGGCGGCGTAGTAGGCGGGGACGACCAGGAGCGGGGGCAGATCGGCGGCCTGGAGCTGCCCGGGGTACAGGACGCGCGCCTGGAGGCCGGCGTCGAAGGCACCGCGGTAGAAGGCGTCGAAGATCCTCTCGTACGACCGCCCGTCCGGGCCTCCGTCGGGGCCGGCCAGCGGCGGCTGGCCCTGGAGTGCCCACTTGCTGGGCCCGTCGTAGAGGAAGGCCACGTCGGCGTCCGGGGTGAGGGACGCGACGAGGTCACCGGCCTTCTCCAACTCCCCTCCCAGTGCCGCCAGTTCGCGGTAGACGCGGCCGGGGCGCCCGTTGTGCGGGAGGATGCCGCCCCAGTAGGTCTCGGTGCCGAAGTGCAGGGTGTGCCAGTGCCAGTACTCGATCATCGAGGCGCCGCGGGAGATCAGCGCCCAGGCCGCCTGCCGCCACTGGCCGTCGTAGGCGGGGCGGTTGTCCCACGGCCCGCTGATGGCCTGCGCGTTGGTCTCGGTGACCAGGAACGGCTCCTGGCGCGAGGAGTACATGCGGTCGGCGCTGCGGTACAGCGCCCAGGTGCCGTTGGTCGTCCAGTTCTGCCCGGCGCCGCCCGTGCCGGGCAGGGCGAGGGCGTCCTGCATCGTGTAGTACGGGTTGCCCGCGGTGACGTCGAGGCGGTCGGTGAGCCGGTCGTCCTCGACGCCCTGGCGGTCGTAGGAGATGCAGGTCGTGACGAACTGGCCGGGGCGGGCGTACTCGCGGACGATGTCCGCCTGCCAGGCGATGAACTCGGTGGTGAGCCGGGCCTGGAAGCGCCGCCACGCCAGGTCGTACTGCGGCTGGGCGTTGCCGTCCGGGGTCCACAGGTCGGCCCAGGTGGACAGCCGGTGCGACCAGTAGACCAGGCCCCACTCGCGGTTGAGGGTCCTCACGTCGCCGTACGTCTCGCGCAGTTCGTCGGTGAAGCGCTGGAAGACGCCGTGGTTGTGGAAGAGGTGGAGACCCGGTTCGTTGTCCACCTGGTAGCCGATGACCGCCGGGTGAGGGGCGTACCGTTCGACGATTTTGCGGATGACCCGCTCGGCGTGGAAGCGGAACGCCGGGTGGGTGAAGTCGACCTCCTGCCGGGCGCCCCAGCCGATGCGCTCACCGGTGCGGTGCTCCCCCGCGATCTCCGGGTACTGCCGGGCCAGCCAGGGCGGTACCGCGTACGTGGGCGTCCCGAGGATGACGGAGATGCCCCGCTCGTGGGCGCCGTCCAGGACCGGCTGGAGCCAGTCGAGGTCGAAGCGGCCGCTCGTGGGCTCCCAGGTGGACCAGACGGACTCGCCGACCCGGATCACCGAGAAGCGGGCCTCGGCCATCAGGTCGAGGTCGTCCTTGAGGCGTTCGTACGGCTGGTACTCGTGGTAGTACGCGGCACCGAACAGGACGCGTCGTGGCAGCTCGAACATGCTTCTCCTTCAGGTGGGTTGATGGCGTGCCAGCCCTTGACCGCGCCCGTGGACAGGCCCTCGAGGAGCTGTTGGCGCAGCAGCACGAAGAGGGCGACGGCGGGCAGCACGGCGAGGACGGCTCCGTCCTTCAGGCCGGGTACGGCCTCGAGGTGAGGGGTGAAGTCATACAGCAGCCGTTCGGAGATGTCGCCGCGCAGCATGCGCGGGAAGCTGCCGATCTCGAAGCCCACCAGGTCGGGTGTGCCGCGCCCGGCGACGGCCCTCGGCCTCCGGGACGCCCTTGACGAAGAACTCCTCGTAGCCCGGGTCGTGGGTCCGCAGGGAGAGGGTGACCTCGCCGGAGGTGCGGGGCGCGGCGCCGGCGCCGCCGCAGGCGGAGAGTGCGGCGGCCGGACAGAGGCCGAGGGCACCGCGCAGCAGGGCGCGGCGGGTCGGAGGGGAGGGGGGTGGTGGGGTGTACACACGTGGCTCCTCACGTGGTGCGGCTCGAGCCTGTCGCGCCCGGCGTGCGGGCAGTGCGTACGGCGGCGGTCCTGGACGGCGCACGCGGGCGGGGCGGATCCGGCCGGTGGCGGGTGGCGGGTGGCGGGGCGGCCGTACCGCCCGCGGTCGGCAGGTGTGGGCGGTCGGGGTCGGGGGCGGAAGCGGTCAGGGGGCCGGGGCGGGATGGGGCGCGGGGCCCGGATCGCGTACCGGCCCGGTGGAGGCCCGTACGGCCAACTCGACTGCCTGGCCAGCCCGTTCGGCCGAGGCGGGGCGGCCCTCGACCAGGGCGATCAGTACGTCGACGGCGCGGTCGGCGACGGCGGCGAAGTTCTGCCGGACGGTGGTCAGCGGCGGGGAGAGATAGGCGGCGGCGGGGATGTCGTCGTAGCCGACGACACTGACGTCGCCGGGGACGGCGCGGCCCGCGTCGGCGAACGCGCGCAGCGCCCCGATGGCCATGTCGTCGTTGGCGGCGAACACGGCCGTGACGCCGGAGAGTTCGGCGAGCTGCCGTCCGGCGGCGTAGCCGGAGGCCGGGCTCCAGTCGCCCGGTGACGGCAGGGGCGGTTCGGGCGCGCCGGCGGCGGCGAGGGCCTCGCGCCAGCCGCGCAGGCGGTCGCGGGCGGCCCACCAGTCCTGCGGGCCGGGCAGGTGCCAGACGGTGCGGTGGCCCAGGGAGAGCAGGTGCTCGGTGGCGATCCGGGCGGCCGCGACGCCGTCGCCGCCGACCACGGCACTCGTGCCCGGCGTCAGCTCCACGCCCTCGCCGAGGCTGACCACCGGCACGTCCGCGCTCAGTCTGAGCGGCGTGCCGTCGTCGATGGGTTCGGACAGCACGATCCCGTCCACGCCCTGTTCCAGCAACGCGTCCACGGCGGCCGAGACCTTCTGCCCTTCCAGGGTGCTGGCCAGGGCGACGGAGTACCCGGCGCGCTGCATCGCCCGCTCCAGGGCGATGAGCAGGGTCGACGGGCCGTAGAGCGAACTGCCCAGCGAGACCACGCCGATCCGGCGGTAGCGGCCGAGGAGCAGGGCGCGGGCGGCGGTGTTGGGACGGTAGTCCAGTTCACGGATGGCCCTCAGGACGCGGTCGCGCACCTCCGGGCTGACGTGCGGTTCGCCGTTGACGACCCGCGACACCGTCTTCTGCGACACCCCGGCGGCCCGCGCGACCTCGGTCATCCCGGGACCACGCCGCCGGCGCCCACCGGTGGCCGGGGGGCCTGGTTCGGCTCCCCTGGCGGACATGCGCACTCCCCGGGTCCCGACGGTCTTGGACTACGTAGTCATCATTGACCGCAGGACAGTGAGACGACCCATGACTACGTAGTCAGGCCAGTGTGGAAGTCCCCAGTGGCCGCGTCAACGGCTCGGACGGAAACACTGGCGACGAGTTCGGTGGCGAAGGCCGGCTCCTCCAGGCCCAGGCGGCCAGTTGCCCGGTGACGGTCACGCGGGAGCGGGAGACGAATGCCGGGTCGCCGGGCAGCTTCAACGCGGCGGCCTGATGGGGACCCTGGCGCGTGCGCCCGCGCGACCGGCAGCGCCACGTCGTCGCTCTGGCGGGCCGGCAGCAGCGCGTCGAGGACCACCCTGATCCTCACATGACGCCGGTCACGAGATCCGGTGGCGCCTCCCCGCCTGGCGGGGCCCACGCCCCATTGATTGTTCAATTCAGCATCTCTAGCATCACGCGGTGGCTCCAATCACCTCTTCCTCTCTGGCCCGGGCCGGTGCCCGCGGCATCCGGAAGGAGCACCCGTGTTCCCAGCCCCTCGTGTGAGACGCCCCCGGCGACTCGGACGCCTGCCCGCCGTCGCGCTGCTGCTGGCCGCCGGCCTCGCCCTCCCGCCGGCGCCGGGCGCGGTCGCCGCACCGGACCGGCCCCCGAAGACCGCCGTGCCGCAGGTGTGGCCGCAGCCGAAGAGCCTGCACGCAGGGCCGGCCCGGCTCACGGTCCCCGACCGGGTCGTGGCTGTCGTCGGCCGCGGGACCGACCCGTCGGCCCGGCGCGTCGTCGAGACCGTCCTGCGGGAGGCCGGGGCCGAGCGGATCGTGACGGTCGGCAAGCCGCCCGCGAAGCCCGGCTTCACCGTCTTCCTCGGCGGCCCGGGCGAGAGCAGCGCGACGGCCTCCGCCCTGAAGCGGCTGGGCTCCCCGTCCCCGGCCGGGCTGCCCTCCGGCGGCTACGTCCTCGCCTCGGGCCGCAAGGACGGCCGGACCCTCCTCGCCCTGTCCGGCGCCGACCGCACCGGCACCTTCTACGCCGCCCAGACCCTGCGCCAACTGGTCACCCGGACCGTGCCCGAGGTGACCGTCCGGGACTGGCCCACGGCCAGGCTGCGCGGAGTGATCGAGGGCTTCTACGGCACCCCCTGGTCACATGCCGAGCGGCTGAACCAGCTCGACTTCTACGGCCGCACCAAGCAGAACGTCTACGTCTACTCCCCCAAGGACGACCCCTACCTGCGCGCCCGGTGGCGTGAGGCGTACCCGTCCGCGGAGCTGGCACGGCTCCGGGAACTGGCCGGCCGGGCCGACGCCAACCACGTCCGCTTCACCTACGCCCTCTCCCCCGGACTGTCCGTCTGCTACTCCTCGGACGCCGACGTCGAGGCCCTCACCCGCAAGCTGGACTCGCTGTACGCGATCGGCGTGCGCTCCTTCGCGATCCCGCTGGACGACATCAGCTACACCAAGTGGAACTGCGCGGCCGACGAGCAGGAGTTCGGCACGGGCGGCGGCGCCGCCGGGGCAGCCCAGGCCCATCTGCTCAACCGGGTGTGGCGGGACTTCTCCGCGACCCACCCCGGTCTGGAACCGCTGGAGATGGTCCCCACCGAGTACTCCGACCTCGCCGACTCCCCCTACAAGAAGGCGCTGCGGGAGAAGCTGGACCCGTCCGTGGTCGTGGAGTGGACCGGCGTCGGGGTGATCGCCCCCACCATCACCGCCGACCAGGTCACCAAGGCCCGCGAGGTCTACGGCCATCCGATCCTGGTCTGGGACAACTACCCGGTGAACGACTACGTCACCAGCCGGCTGCTGCTCGGCCCCTACACCGGCCGCGAGCCCGGCGTGGCGAAGGCGGCGGCCGGGGTCACCGCCAACCCGATGGTCCAGGGCGAGGCCAGCCGGATCGCCCTGTTCACCTCCGCCGCCTACCTGTGGAACCCGGACGCCTACGACCCGAAAGCCGCCTTCCTCGCCTCCGTCCGCGACCTGGCCGGGCCGGACGCCGCCAGGTGGCTGCGGATCTTCGCCGAGAACAACCACTCGTCCCAGCTCGACGCGACCGAGTCCCCCACGCTCAGCGCGCTCATCGCCGAGTTCCGCAGGGCCTACGACGAGGACTCCGGCCTCGACCGGGCCGCCGCCGCGCTCCGGTCGTACTTCGCCGACATGGCCGCCACGCCCGGCGCGCTCCGCGCCCGCCTCGACAACCCCGGGTTCCTCGAGGAGACCTCGGCCTGGCTGGACAAGCTCGGCCGCTACGGCACCGCGGGGCAGACGGCCGTCGACCTGCTGCTGGCCGGCAAGCGGGGCGACAGCGAGGCGGTCGCCACGTACTGGAACCGGCTCCGGGCCCAGCGCAAGGAACTGGACGCGATACCCCAGCAGGTGTCCCCGGGCGTGATGGACCGGTTCCTCTACACGGCGATGACCGAGAACGCGCCCGACCCGGGCGTGGACGCCGATTTCGCGCCCGGGTCCGTCAGCCTGAAGCCGGGCGGCTCCGCCCGGGTGACTCTCTCCTTCTCCGACACCGCCGCCCGGACGGTCTCCTGGAAACTGACCGTCCCCGACGGGGTCACCGCCACGCCGGCCGAGGGCACCGCGACGGTCCCGGCCGGGGGCAGCGTGTCCGCGACCGTCACGGTCACTGCCCAGGAGGGCGCGACCGCCGGAGTGCGTCCGGTCGTGGTGGCGGGCGACGGTGTCCTCTCCCGCGCGCTGCCCGTTCAGGTCACCGACGGCACCGGCACACCGCGGGCGCTGACGGCCAACTTCAGCGGGGCGTCAGTCAGTTCGGTCGACCTGTCGTCGAGGAAGACGACGGAGATCGCCGTGGGAGCCAACCCCGGTGAGGTCGTGACGAGCGCGGACGGGCGCACCGCCTACGCGGCCAACCAGGGCTCGAACACCATCAGCGTGATCGACGTGGCGCAGGGGAAGGTCACCGCCACGGTCCCGGTCGGCAAGGTGCCCGCCGGGCTCGCGCTCACCCCGGACGGCCGCACCCTCTGGGTCGCCAACTACGGGGACGGCACGGTCCAGCCGGTGGACACGGCCGCCCTCACCACGGGCGAACCCGTCCAGGTGGGCAACGGGCCCGAGAACATGGCGATCACACCCGACGGCCGCACGCTCTACGTGCCCAACATCAAGGACAACACGGTCACCCCGGTCGACCTGGCCACCCGGAAGGCCGGTGCCGCCGTCCCCGTCGGCCCGAGTCCCTTCAACATCGTGGCCGCGCCCGACGGGAGGACGGTGTACGTGTCCGACTCCGGCGGTTCCACGGTCACTCCGATCGACACGGCCACGAACGACACCGAGCCGACGCTCCTGGTCTCCGGCCAGGCCTACGGTCTCGCCCTGTCACCGGACGGCCGGACGCTGTGGGTCAGCCCCAGCACCGGCGACACCGTCACGCCCGTCGACACGGTCACCGGCGCCCCCGGCGAGGCGGTGACGGTCGGCAGGTCCGCCTTCGACGTCGCCCTGGACTGGAACGGCGGCACGGCGTACGTGACCACCGCCGACGCGGGCGCCCTGGTCCCTGTCGACACGGCGTCCGGTGCCGTCGGGGCGCCGCTGACGACAGGTGCCTATCCGCTGGCCGTCGCGCTGACGCCCGTACCGGTGAAGTGAGTCGAGAACGGCCGGGGCCCCTGCTCGGGGGCCCCGGCCGTGCGCACGGTCCGGTTCAGCTCGCGGTGCGGCGGATCCGGCCCGCGTACTTCTTCTCCAGCTCCAGGTTGCCCTCGAAGCCGCCGGGCACGTTGGCCGAGACGTAGACCGGCGGGCGCTCGCCGGCGGCGCCGAGGCGGCCGGCCGCCTCGGCGACCGTCATCTGGACCAGCATCACGCCGGTGAGCGTGGACAGGGCGCAGACCGAGCCGCCGCCGGGCAGTTCGAGCAGACAGTCGCCGCGCGGGGCCGCGTTGTCGAGGACGACGTCGGCGATGTCGGCCAGCTTCCGGCCGCTGGGATGGGCGGCGGGGACGGCCCGGGTGTGGGCGAGGGAGGTGAGGGCCAGGACGCGGTGGCCGTGTTCCTTGGCGTGCAGGGCCATCTCGACGACGACGTTGTTGACGCCGGAGTTGGAGATGACGACGAACAGGTCCTGGGGATGCGGGGCGGCCAGGTCGTAGAGCCGGGCGGCCACCCCGGCCCGGCGTTCGAGGAGCGGGTCGTCGAGCACGGCCGGGTCCTCACCGCCGTAGAGGACGAGGTCGGCGATGCTCAGCCGGTTGGTGGGGACGAATCCGCCTGCGCGACCGGCGAGTTCGAGGACGAGCGCCTGCGAATGGCCCGTGCCGAAGGCCTGGACGACACCGTCCGCGCGTACGCACTCGGCGACCAGGTCCGCGGCGGCGGCCACGTCGCCCCGGGCGGATTCGATGACCTGCTGGAGGACGGCGAGGCTCTCGCGCGCGAACCCCTGGGCGCTCACAGACTCGACGGACACGCGACACACTCCCCACTGATGGATTGAATCACCCTACACTTCCCCCTCGATGAATCAATAAATCACGCAGGCTCTCGGGGTTCAATCGGGTCCTGGTATTCAATCCGCACCCCGAAGGGTGGCTGATACCTTCTCCCCATGCCTCCCACGGACGTCACCACACTGATCCGTACCGAGCTGCCCCGGCTGGCGGGCTCCCTGCGGAAGGTCGGCGAGCTGATCCTGGAGGATCCGGCCGCCGTCACCCACTGCTCGGCCGCCGAGCTGGGCCGCCGCACCGGCACCTCCCAGGCGACGGTGACCCGTTTCTGCCGGGCCATCGGGCTGGACTCCTACCAGCACCTGCTGATCGAACTGGCCCAGGAGCGCGGCAGGGGCGAGGTGTCCGACTGGGGGACCGCCGAGATCGGTCCCGACATCTCCCCGGACGACAGCCTCGAACGGGTCGTCCAGGTCGTCGGCACGGCGGACCTGCGGGCCATCCAGCAGACCATCGACCGGATCGACCTCGACGCGCTCGAACGCGCGGCCCAGGCCCTGGCCCGCGCCCGGCGCATCGACGTCTACGGCGTCGGCGGCAGCGGCGCGGTGACCCAGGAGACGGAGACGCGGCTGTTCCGCATCGGCTGCTCGGTCCGCGGCTGGACCGAGGTGCACGCGGCCGCCACCTCGGCGGCCCTGCTCACCCCGGCGGACGTGGCCATCGGCATCTCCCACTCCGGGGCGACCCGCGAGACCCTCGAACCGTTCGAGATGGCCAAGGAACGCGGCGCCACCACGATCGCCCTGACGACCGACCCGCGCTCGCCCCTGTCCAGGTCCGCCGACATCCGGCTCATCTCGTCCTCCTCGGAGACCAGCTTCCGGGCCGAGAGCATCAGCAGCCGGCACTCCGTCCTGATGCTCGTCGACTGCCTGTACGTCCGGGTCGCCCAGCTCACCTACCAGCGCGCGAGCGCCTCGCTGGCGCTGACCGACCACATCACGCCGCAGCACGCGGTGAAGTCCCGGCGGGCCAGGTGAGGCGACCGAGCGTGCATGGATGAACCACCAAGTTGACGTGAAGGTGGTTGTTTGAATCACTCCTGCCGTGCAGGATGGGGCTCCCCCAGAGCACTCGTAGGAGCCCCATGCGCGTCACCTCTGTCGAGTCGACCGAGCTCTTCACCGGGACCACCGAGCAGCCGCGCCAGGTGGTGGCCGTCGAGCTGAGCCACACTCCGGGCCGGACCGTGCGGCTCACCGTCGAGGGCCCGGGCCTCACCGGCACCACGCAGACCACCGTCGGCGAGAACGGCACCGTACGCGCCGAGGTCCCCGTCACCGGCGAGGACCTGGTCCCCGGCGACCGCCACGAGATCACGGTCATCGCCGCGGACGGCGACGAAGTCACCTCCCGCACGGGCGAGTTCACGGCGGCCGAACCCGGCTGGACCATGTTCATGGTCAGCCACTTCCACTACGACCCCGTCTGGTGGAACACCCAGGGCGCCTACACGGAGACCTGGGACGTCGCCGACGACCCGGCGACCAGCGGACTGCCCGCCCGCACCTTCGACTCGCGCGGCCAGTCCGGCATGAGCCTGGTCCGCGCCCACTGCGACCTGGCCCGCCGCGACCCGGCGTACACCTTCGTGCTCGCGGAGGTCGACTACCTCAAGCCCTACTGGGACGCCTTCCCGGAGGAACGCGCCTTCCTGCGGCAGCTGATCCGCACCGGCCGCGTCGAGATCATGGGCGGCACCTACAACGAGCCCAACACCAACCTCACCGGCGCCGAGGCGACGATCCGCAACGCCCTGTACGGCGACGGCTTCCAGCGCGGCATCATCGGCGCCTCGCCGGAGACCGCCTGGCAGCTGGACGCCTTCGGGCACGACCCGCAGTTCCCGGGGCTGATGGCGGACGCGGGGGTCGGCTCCAGTTCGTGGGCGCGCGGGCCGTTCCACCAGTGGGGGCCGACGCTGTCGGTGTTCGGCGAGGAGCCGAGGGACCCGGGCCGGATGCAGTTCCCTGCCGAGTTCGACTGGATCGCCCCGTCGGGACGCGGCCTGCTCACCGCGTACATGGTCAACCACTACGGCGCCGGCTGGGCCATCGACAACGCGCCCACCCTGCCCGAGGCGGAGGCCGCCGCCTACCAGCTCTTCCAGCGGCTCAAGCAGGTCGCCCTCACCCGCAACGTGCTGCTCCCGGTGGGCGGGGACTACGCGCCGCCGTGCCGCTGGGTCATGGACATCCACCGCGACTGGAACGCCCGGTACGTCTGGCCGCGCTTCATCAGCGCGATCCCGCGGGACTTCTTCGCCGCCGTGCGCGCGGAACTGGAGACTCAGGGCCGCAAGGCATCGCCCCAGACCCGCGACATGAACCCGGTCTACACGGGCAAGGACGTCTCCTACATCGACACCAAGCAGGCCCAGCGGTACGGCGAGACCCTCCTCGCCGACGCCGAGGCCTGGGCGACGCTCGCCTCCCTCGTCACCGGCCGTCCCTATCCGGACGCGGCCCTGGACAAGGCCTGGCGGCAACTCGTCTACGGCGCCCACCACGACGCCATCACCGGCTCGGAGTCGGACCAGGTCTACATCGACCTGATGACCGGCTGGCGGGAGCTGCACGATCTGGCCGTGAGCGTGCACGCCGACGCGACCCAGGCCCTGGCCGACCAGGTCGCTCCGGGCGACGGCCCCGACCTGGTCGTGTTCAACTCCGCGACCTGGGAGCGCCGTGACGTGCTCACGGTCGACGACCCGGGTCTCGTACCCCGGGGGCTCCCCGCGGTCCGCGAGGACGGCCGGCTCCATGTCGTCGTCCCGGAGGTGCCCGGCATGGGCCTCACGGCGCTCCCGCTCGCCGAGGGGTCCGTGGCCGGCTGGGCGCCCGGCGAGGGCCTCACCATCCGCAACGAGTTCTACGAGGTGACGGTCGACCCGGCACGCGGCGGCGGCGTCAGCAGCCTGCGCGCGCTGACCGAGGGCGGCCGGGAGCTGCTGCGCCCCGGTGACATCGGCAACGAGATCGTCGTCCAGGAGGAGTACCCGAGGCATCCGCGCTTCGGCGAGGGCCCCTGGCACCTCACCCCGACCGGCACGACCGCGGCCCGCGGCCGGGACGTGACCGCCGAGGTACGCGTCGAGCACTCCCCCGCCGGTTCCCGCATCACCGTCACCGCCGACCTCGGCCTCTTCCGCTGCACCCAGCGGCTCACGCTCTGGCAGGGCGTCGACCGGCTCGACGTCACCACGACCGTCGACGGGTACGACGGCGCCGACCGGCTGATCCGGGTGCGCTGGCCCTCGGACGTACGGGGCGGGCTGCCGGTGCACGAGGTGGCGGACGCGGTGATCGGGCGCGGGTTCGGCTTCGTCGAGGTGGACAGCGAACGGTTCCCCTGGACGCTGGACAACCCCGCCAACACCTGGTTCGGTCTCGGCTCCACCGCCCGCGTCGCCGTCCACGACGACTCCGGCGTGCTCCTCGGACACCGCTCGATCGGCGTCGCCGAACTCGTCTACCCCGACTGGGACATCGCGGGCGACCTCGGCACCCCGCTCGCGGCGGCCCTCGTCCGCGCCGGGGTCACGGCGACCTCGACGATCGCGGGCGGCCCGCGCTACGGCGACCTGGAGGTCGACTCCAACCTCCCGGACCTGCGGATCGCCGTCGGCGGCCCCGACCGCAACGCCGTGGTCGCCGAGGCCCTCGGCTGGGACCCGGCGGCCGGCCGGGAGCTGAAGCGCCAGCTGTCCGAACGGGGCGTGGCCGCCGTGTGGGTCGCGCCGCGCGCCTGTCTGCGCGAGGAGTGGATCCCCGGGGCCGATCTGCGCGACCTGGAACGCCTGCCGCTGCTGGTGGTGGCGGGCGCCCGCCCCGAGGACGACGCCACGGCGGTCGACGCGATCGTCGCCGACCTGGACGACTTCACGGTGAGCGCCACGGCCGCCGGCGGCGGCGAGGCCCTGCCACCGGGTGACGCCTGGGACGGCCGCAGCTTCGCCGTCCTCAACCGCGGCACGCCCGGCTGCGTGGTCACCGCCTCCGGCGACCTCTACATGTCCCTGATGCGCTCCTGCACCGGCTGGCCCTCCGGGATCTGGGTGGACCCACCGCGCCGCACCGCCCCCGACGGCTCGGGGTTCCAGCTCCAGCGCTGGTCGCACACCTTCGAGTACGCCGTCGTCGCGGGCACGGGCGACTGGCGCGACCTGCGGCTGCCGCAGGCCGGGCACGCGTACAACCGTCCGCTGACGGCACGGCTGCGGCAGGCCTCCGGTGCCCTGCCGAGGCAGACGGCCCTGCTCGCCCTGGAACCCGCCGGCGAGGTGCTGCTCGACGCGCTCAAGCCGCTCGGCTCCCCGCTGGCCCGGGGCAGCGGGGCACCCGTGGATCCGGGGCGGGGCCTCGTCGTCCGCGTGCACGAGGTCGACGGCCGGCCGGTACGGGCACGGGTGGCCGGGCCGTTGGCATGGGCGGCGGGCGCCCGCGCCGACGTCCTGGAGAGGCCCGGGGCGCCCCTCGCCCCGCAAGAGACCGGCGGCCTCGAAGCCGACCTGACCGGCTTCGAGGTCGCCACCCTCCTCGCCACACCCGCCCGGCCGCCCCACCAGGCGGCCGGGCCCGGCATCGCCGCCCACGAGCCCGCCCAGCCCGTCGCCACCCGCTACTGGCTGCACAACTCCGGCCCCGCCCCACGCGGCAACATGCCGGTCGCCGTGTACCTCTCCCCCACCGCCCTCACCGCCGACGGCCCCGTCACCGCGACCGTCCGGGTCTCCTCGGAACTCACCGACGCGCCCGTGTCGGGCACGGTGGCCTTCGAGGTACCGCCCGGCTGGAGCACCGAGCCCGCCGAACTGCCGTACACCCTCGGCCCCGGCGGCTTCACCCTCACGGACATCACGGTGACACCCCCGCCGGACCCCGCCCCCGGCCGGCACTGGCTCGCCGCCCGGCTCTCCTACGGCGGCCAGACGTACGAGGACGTGGTGGCCCTGGACGTGCCGGGCGGGCACAGGGGCCCGACCCTGGTGACGAACCTGGGAGTCGAGCGGGTGTCCGTGCGCCGGGGCGAGCGGGCCCGGGTCCCCGTGACCCTGCGCAACACCACCCGCGGCCCCGTCAACGGCACCCTGTGGGCCGTGTCCTCCTGGGGCACCTGGCCCGGCGTCACCCCGGGCTGCCAGGGCTTCACGGTCCCCGGCGGGGAGCAACTGGAGTCCGCGATCGAGGTGGACGGCGACTCGATCCCACCGGGTTCGTACTGGCTGATGGCGAAGGTCGCCTGGCACGGCTGCGTGGCCTACACGAGGGCCATCGAGCTGGAGGTGACGCCATGACGGAGGAGTACGCGGCAAGCGTCCACGGCGATCCGATCCCGAAACAGCACGTGGACACCTTCCTGAGCCCCGATTCCCCCAGGGGCGCGGGGAACTGCGCGACCAACCACACCGGCGCCGCACACGCACGACAACATCTCGCGGCGCTCTCGGCCCGCGCAGCCCGCCAACGACGACGCTGGGCAACCCAGGTGATCGTCACCGACGAACTCGCCCGCCGCGCCTGCGCGGAACGGGACCTCGCCCCACCGGACGACGTCCTGCCGATGCGGCTGCTCACCGTCCCCGAAACCGACGTCGCCGACCTGGGCAGCATCGTCGCGGCGGCCCTGGCCCACTCCCCCGCCGCCCGAGCCCTGCTCGCCGACCTGGAACGCGAGCAGCACATCCCCGAAACGGCCGTACGGGACTACTACGACCGCAACCGAGACCGCTTCCTCACCCCCGAGGCGCTCAGGCGCGGTGTCGACCCGTTCAACACCGTGGAACCGTCGGACGTCCTCCCCTACGACCACGTCCGCGAGGGCATCGAACAAGAGCTGCGGCACGCCGCAGCGCACCGCGCGTTCTTCGCCTGGCTCGACCGCGCCCGCGCGGACGTCGTGTACGCCGAGGGCCACGAACACCCCGGCGACCCCTCCCACCCGGACCACGAACACCGCCACTGATCGCCGTACGCAACCGAACAGCAACACGGCAAACCATTGACCTCCGATGAATTCTGGTCCACCTTTTCATCAATCGAAGTCCAACTTGGTGATTTGATCCAGCATGACTGGTCCCAGGAGGGCAGCAATGCGCGCAAGAAGACTCACCGGATCCCTGACCTGTCTGGTCGTCCTGACGCTGACGGCCGCCGGCTGCGGCCTGTCCGGCGGCGGCTCCGACGGCGGCGACGCCACGGCCGGCGGCTGCAAGGTCGACAAGGGCAACGTCGGTTCCGGCAAGCTCTCCGGCGAAGTCAAGGGAAAGATCACTTTCCAGACCACCAACCTGAAGAAGGACTTCGGGAAGTACTTCAACGGCGTCATCGACGCCTTCGAGCAGGCCCACCCCGGCACCAAGGTCAACTGGATCGACGACCCGGGCGACGCCACCTTCACCCAGCGCCTGGTCGCCGACGCGCAGGGCTGCACGCTGCCGGACGTGGTGAACATCAACGTCAACACGGCGGTGGCGCTGACGAAGAACGGCTACCTGCTGAACCTGGACGACAAGGCACCGGACGCGGGCAAGCCGTTCGTGCCCGCGTTGTGGAAGTCGAGCGTGTACGCCGACGCGGACGGCAAGAAGGTGCACAGCGTGCTGCCCTGGTACTCCGGCGGCATCGTGCAGACCTTCAACACCGACCTGATGGAGAAGGCGGGCCTGGACCCGGCGAAACCTCCGACGACCGTGCTCGGCCTGTTCGACGACGCGGAGAAGATAGCCAAGGCCTCCGGCGGCAAGTACTACGCGTTCCTCGCCAACCCGCAGCTGCGCATCCCCGCCGACTGGCAGCAGATGGGCGTCAAGATCCTGTCCGAGGACGGCAAGAAGTTCACCTTCGCCGACGACCCGAAGACGGCCCGGTGGGTCGAGGCCATGACGAAGCTCTACAAGGCCGGCGGCATGCCGAGGGACTCGCTGTCCTCCACGCAGGACCCGGCCAACGTCTACGGCCAGGGCAAGCTGGTCTACGGCCCCACCAACCCCAACTTCCTGCGGTTCATCCAGCAGAACAACCCGAGCGTCTACAAGAAGACCGGTGTCGCCCGCTACATGCTGGACGCCCTCGGCCACACCGTCGGCGCCCCGCAGTACATCGGTGTCGCGTCCACCGGCAAGAACGCCTCGACGGCGCTGGCCTTCGCGCAGTTCCTGACGAACGCCGAGAACCAGCTGGAGTGGGCCAAGGACCCGAACGTCGTCATCTTCCCGTCTACCACGGCCTCCCTGAACGACCCGTTCTTCCAGTCGGTCAAGGGCGACGACCCCTTCGCCGAGGCCCGCAAGATCGTCGCCAGTGACCGCAAGACCGCCACGGCCGACGAGATCGCGCTGACGCCCGGCGAGCTGAACGCCATCTCGGCCCAGATCCAGCTGGCCATGCAGGGCAAGAAGAGCGCCGAGGACGCTCTGAAGGAGGCGCAGTCCAAGGCGAACCAGCTGATCGAGCAGGGCAGTTGAGGATGACCCAACCGACCGTCCACAAGGCGCCCGTCCCCGCTCCCCCGGGTGCGGGCGCCCGGCGCCCCGGCGCTTCCCCCACGCCCCACCCGCCGGGGCCCCTGCGCCGCGCCCTCCGCTTCGTCACGCCCGGCCCGAGCGCCGACGCGGGGGGCGCGGCGCTCTACCGCCGCTGGTGGCTGCCCTGGCTGTGGATGACCCCGGCGGTCGTCGGCGCGACCGTGTTCGGGGTCTTCCCGTTCCTCAACACGGTCGTCGTCTCCTTCACCGACGCCAAGCCGCTCGGCGGGGCGTACGACGTCGTCGGGCTGGAGAACTACCGCCGGATGCTGAGCGATCCGGACTTCTGGCTGGCGACCCGCAACAGCCTGCTGTACGCGCTGTTCGTGGTCCCGCTGATGGTGCTGCTGCCGCTGCTGCTCGCGATCCTCGTGGAGAAGAACCTGCCGGGCATCGGCTTCTTCCGCTCGGCGTTCTACACGCCGGTCCTGGCTTCCAGCGTGGTCGTCGGCCTGAGCTGGCAGTGGCTGCTGAGCGACCAGGGACTGGTCAACACCTGGCTGCAGAAGGCGCACCTCATCCGCGAGGCCATCCCGTTCCTGTCCGACTCGTGGCTGATCCTGCTGTCGGCGATGGGCCTGACGCTGTGGAAGGGCCTCGGCTGGTACATGATCTTCTACCTGGCCGCCCTCGGGAACGTCCCCAGGGAACTGCACGAGGCGGCGGCCGTGGACGGGGCGGGCGTCGTGCGCCGCTTCTGGCACGTCACCGTGCCCGGCGTCCGCCAGTCGATGATGCTGGTCGGCACCCTGACCGGCATCGGCTCGCTGCGGGTCTTCACCGAGATCTACATGCTCGGCGGTTCCACCGGCGGCCCCGGCGGCGCCGACCGCACGCTGCCCTTCTACATCCGCGACGTCGGCCTCGACCCGCTCACCGGCAACGCCGGCTACGGCGCGGCCGTCAGCGTCGCCCTGTTCGCACTCACCCTTGGCCTCACGCTGCTCGCCCAGCGCCTGACGAAGGAGGACGAGGCATGACGACCGCCGTCGACAAGCGCCGACGTCTGATGCCCCGCTGGCGCGACTACGGCCGTCCGCGCGAACTGGTCGTCCGCTACCTGCTGCTGGTGTTCGTCCTCTTCATCACCGTCGGCCCGCTGCTGTGGCAGCTGCTGTCGTCCCTCAAGGGGGCGGGCGAGGACGTCTTCGGCGCGGGCGCCTCCCTGATCCCCCGTCACCCGTCGCTGCGGGCGTACCGCGAGGTCTTCGACCAGGTGCCGGTGTGGACGTACATCAGGAACAGCGTGTTCGTCGCCCTGCTGTCCATCACCAGCCAGCTCGTCTTCTCCACCATGGCCGGCTACATGCTGTCCAAGCCCGGCTGGAAGGGCCGCAAGCTGGTCTGGGTGGTGCTGCTGGCGTCCATGATGTTCCCCTTCGAGTCGATCATGGTGTCGCTGTTCCTCAGCGTCCGGGACATGGGCCTGGTCGACAACCTGGTCGGCGTCTGGCTGCCCGGCTTCGTCGCCGCGATCAACGTGCTCATCATGCGGGCCGCGTTCCTCGCCGTGCCCCGCGAGATCGAGGACGCGGCGATGCTGGACGGGGCGGGCGAGTGGAAACGCTTCCGGTACCTGTATCTTCCGTCCGCCTACGGCGCGCTCCTCGTCGTCACCATCAACACCTTCATCAGCGCCTGGGACGACTTCCTGTGGCCGCTGATCGTGCTGCGCACCGAGGACCACTTCACCCTGACGCTGGGCCTGGCGAGACTGCAGACCTCGTCCTTCGGCTACGACCAGCGGATGGTGATGGCGGGCTCGGTGATCTCCGTGATTCCGGTGCTGGTGCTGTTCGTCATCACCCAGCGGTGGTTCTACAGGGGGGTTTCCTCGGGGGCTGTGAAGCTCTGAGTCGGCACGGCGGTCAGGGCGGCCCGCGCGGATGCGGCGACGCGGAACTCGACCACCGTGCCGGGCGGAACGGCGGTACCGAGGCCGGCGCCGAGCGGGAACGCGACCGTGCGGGTCTCGCCCGGCGCCAGGTCGACAGCCTGGAAACCGCGCAGTTCCAGCGTGCGCGGCCAGACCGGGGTCCGCAGCCGGCGAAGGTAGAGCTGGGCGACGGAACGGCCGTGGCGCCGGCCCGTGTTGGTGATGTCGGCCTCGACGGTGTGCTCTGACAACCGCGGCGGGCCGTACGC
The DNA here is from genome assembly GCF_044459945.1 of Streptomyces sp. NPDC050164. Classification (NCBI taxonomy): domain Bacteria; kingdom Bacillati; phylum Actinomycetota; class Actinomycetes; order Kitasatosporales; family Streptomycetaceae; genus Streptomyces; species Streptomyces sp. NPDC050164. The sequence continues at coordinate 66,100 of NZ_JBITJK010000030.1, read as the reverse complement.
GAAGGTCGTGTACGACAGTCCGTGCCCGAAGGAGTGGAGCGGCTCCGCGCTGTCGTCCACGTAGCCGCCGTACTCGGTGTCCTTGTGGTTGTAGTAGACGGGGAGCTGGGCCGCGGAGCGGGGCACGGAGACCGGCAGGCGGCCTGCGGGCTCGGCGAGGCCGAGCAGCACTTCGGCGATCGCCTCACCGCCCCACGGGCCGGGGTACCAGGCGGTGAGCAGCGCGGCCGCCGTGTCGGGCACGACGTGCGGGCGGCCCTGGATCAACACGACCGCTGTGGGCGTCCCCGTCGCGACCACGGCGTCCAGGAGCGCGTACTGCGCGTCGCCCAGCCGCAGTCCGGCCAGATCGACGCCCTCGCCGCAGGTCATCTCGGACACGGCGGTGCGTGCGGCCCCGTTGGCGTCGAACTCGGTCCCGGTGGAGCGCGCGCTGCTGCCGCCCAGCACCAGCACGGCGACATCGGATGCGGCGGCCTGGGCGATCGCCTCGGGGATGCCCGACAGGTCGCCGCCGGTGAGGGCGCATCCCCGGGCGTGGCGTATGTCGATGCCGGCCGGGGCGAGCTTCCGCAGCCCGTCGAGGACGCTGGTGCCGGTGCCGGGCCGTTGCGGGGCGGTGTAGTCGCCCAGTTGGTGGGCGACGGTGTCGGAGTGCGGGCCCAGGACGGCGATACGGGAGACGGTCGCCGGGGACAGGGGCAGCACGCCGTGGTCGTTGCGGAGGAGGGTGACGGCGGCGCGGGCGAGGGCGGTGCTCAGGTCGCGTCCGACGGCCGGGGGCGGCAACGGGCAGGTGCGGTAGGGCTGTTCGAACAGTCCCAGGCGGAATTTCAAGCGCAGGACGCGCGCTGTGGCCTCGTCGACAGCCGCCTCACTCACCAGCCCCCGCTCGAGAGCCGCCTCCAGATGCGTGAAGCCCTCGTCCCACAGGCTCAGATCCACACCGGAGTCGAGCGCGAGGGCGCCTGCGGAGACCTTGTCCCCGGTGATCCGGGCCAGTCGGTCCACGGCCAGTCCGTCCGCCATGACCAGTCCCTGGAAACCCCAGCGTTCGCGGAGCAGGTCGTGGAGTAGGGCCCGGTTCCCCGAGCAGGGCACGCCGTCCACCTCGTTGTACGCGGCCATGACGGCGGCGGCCCCGGCGCGGATCCCGGCACGGGCGGCGGGCAGGTGGATCTCATGGAGTTCCCGCAGTCCGAGCTCGGACTCGGCGGAGTTGCGGCCGCCGACGGTCGCGCCCTGCCCGGCGAAGTGCTTGAGGACGACGGGGGCCTTGTCGGCGGGGAAGCACTCGGCCGGTGCGCCCTGCATGCCGCGCACCAACGCCTCCGTCAGCCGTGCGGCCAGGTACGGGTCCTCGCCGAAGCACTCCTCGGTCCGCCCCCAGCGCGGGTCCCGGGCGATGTCCAGGGCCGAGACCAGGGCGACATGCCCGCCCCGGGCGCGCAGTTCGGCTGCGGCATGGGCGGCGGCCCGCTCGTACAGCCCGGGGTCCCAGCCGGCGCCGACGGCCAGGTTGACGGGCAGGACGGTGCCGTCGAGTGCCATGTGGCCGTGCGGCACCTCCTCGACGAACAGGGCCGGGATGCCGAGCCGGCTGCGCTCGACGACATGGCGCTGGACGAGGTGGGCCAGTTCGGCGCCGTCCGAGACGCCGGATCCGGTGGCGTGGTCGACGCCGGACCAGGCGTCGGCGCGCAGCAGTCCGTACAGCGCGCCGAGTCCGGCGAAACGCTCGGTCTCGGCGTACAGGGCGTCGGTGAGCTCGAAGCCGCCGTCGGGGGTGCGGCGGTAGGCGTCCCAGCCGTACATCCGCTGGTTGAGCTGGCCGGCCTTCTCGCGCAGGGTCATACGGGAGAGCAGGTCACGGACGCGGACGTCGACCGGGGCGGTGGGGTCGCGGTACAGGGGTGTGCCCTGCCGGGTGGCGGTCACGTACGGCCGCCGTGGGCGAGGCGGGCCAGGGCGACGGCGCCGCGGCAGCCGTCGGGGACCCAGTCGAGGGGCAGGCCGAGGGCGCGGAGACGGGCTTCGAGGCGGTCGGTGAGCGGGCCGTCGGGGCCGAGCAGTCCGCCGGTGGCGACCACCCGCTCCCCGGAAACGGGACCCAACGCCCGTACGGTTTCCGTGAGTTGGTCCGCCGCCTCGTCAAGGATCGCCAGGGCGACCGGATCCTCGGCGTCCCGGGCCGCCGCGACGACCAGCGGCGCGAGCCGGGCCAGGCGGATGGGGGGCTCGGCCATGACGGCGGGGAGCAGGTGCCTGCGGTAGGCCTCGCGGTGGGGGCGGGACCAGGGGGTGTCGTCGTGGGGCGGGAGGGGGCGCCGACCGAGGGCCGGAGAACCGGCCAGGCCACCGGTCGCGCCCCCGGCCCCGGCCCCTCCTGTCTGCGCCGGGCCGGACGGCCGCCCGCCCGCGGCTCCGGCTTCTCCGGACTGCCCCGGACCGGCCGACGGCCCGCCCGCGCCGGCCGACCGACCACCCGCGGCTCCAACGCCTCCGGACTGCCCCGGACCAGCCGGCCCCCGTCCGCCCCCGGCCCCGGCCCCTCCGCTCCGCCCCGAACCGGCCGTACGTCCACCCGCGGCCCCGCCGCCCCCGTTCCGCCCCGAACCAGTCGGCCCCCGTCCGCCCCCGGCCCCGGCCCCTCCGGTCCGCCCCGAACCAGCCGGCCACCCACCCGCGGCGGTCGGCCCGGTCACCGGCGACGCCGCCTCGTGCCGCCCGTCACGCGACGCGCCGTCCGCGCCGCCCGGGACCACGTCGGGGGACAGCCTTCGCACCGCGCCGCCGGCCACGCCACCGGACGCCCCGCCGGGCAGCGCGTCGCCCGGCACCCCGAGTTCCCGCCCCACCGCCTCCGCCAGCACGGTCGGCGCGCCCCTGCCGTCGGCCATGCGCAACGCGGCACGTACCGCCGCGCGGCCGATCCAGAAGCCGCTGCCGTCGTCGCCGAGGAGCCAGCCGTCGCCGTCCACGGTGGCGGTGCCGCGGCGGCCGGTGATGCGCATGGCGACCGCGCCCGTGCCGGCGACCAGCGCGAGACCGTCGGCCGGGGTGCCCGGGGCGGAGGCGAAGGCCGCCTCGATGTCGCTGCCGATGACGGGCGGACCCGCGTCGATGCCCAGCCTGCGCAGGGCGGCGGTGAGGGCGGCCAGGGCGTTGCGCCGCCCCGGCTCGTCGGCGGCGTCCGTCGCACCCGCGAAACCGCCGGCCACGGCCACGACCCGGTCACGGACCGACTCCGGCACGGCCCGCCCGACGGCCTCGGCGAGGTGCTCGGTGAGCTGCGGCACCGGAACGGTCAGGGCATTGCCCGGCCCGGCGGCGCCCTCGCCCACCGGACGCCCGTCCTCGGCGGCCGCCAGGACCGCCCGGGTCCGCGTGCCGCCCGCGTCGAGACCGATCACCAGGGCCGAGGCGCCTTGACGCTCCTGGTTCAATTCATTACCCATCGCCGACTATGGTGATTGATGCATTCACCCAGGGCAAGACTCGACCCGAGGAGGATCCCATCCCTACGCTCCGCTTCGGCGTCAACTACACGCCCCGCCGCGGCTGGTTCCACTCCTGGCACGACTTCGACCCGAAGCACGCCCGCGAGGACCTGGACCAGATCGCCGCGCTCGGCCTCGACCACGTCCGGGTCTTCCACCTCTGGCCGCTCCTCCAGCCCAACCGGACCCTCATCCGCACCTCCGCCGTGGACCAGCTGGCACACCTGGTCGACCTGGCGGCGGAGGCCGGTCTCGACGTCCTGGTGGACGGCGTGCAGGGCCATCTGTCCAGCTTCGACTTCTACCCGGAGTGGACCCGCAGCTGGCACCACCGCAACGTCTTCACCGACCCGGAGGCCGTCGCCGCCCAGGCCGAGCTCATGCGGACCCTCGGCCGCGCCCTCGCCGGCCGCCCCAACCTCATCGGTCTCCAGCTCGGCAACGAGCTCAACAACCTGGTCGAGCACAACCCCGTGACCCCGGACGAGGTGGACCACTACCTCGACACCCTGCTGGCCGCAGCCCGCGAGCACCTGCCCCGGGGCCGGATCGCGACCCACTCCGCCTACGACGCGGCCTGGTACGGCGACGACCACCCCTTCACCCCCGAGGCCTCCGCCCGCAAGGGCGATGTCACCACCGTCCACCCCTGGGTGTTCTCCGGCGACTGCGCCCGCCGCTACGGCCCCCGCTCCCCGCAGGTGCTGCACCTCGCCGAGTACGGCACGGAACTCGCCAAGGCCTACGCCGAGGACCCGGCCCGCCCGGTCTGGGTCCAGGAGACGGGCGCCCCGGAACCGCACGTCCCGAAGGCCGACGCGCCCGAATTCGCCCGGGCGACCGTACGGAACGCGGCCGGCTGCGAGGGCCTGTGGGGCGTGACCTGGTGGTGCTCCCACGACGTGGACCGCTCGCTGGCCGACTACCCGGAGCTGGAGTACACCCTGGGCCTGTTCGACGCGCGGGGCAACGCCAAGCCGATCGCGACCGCCCTCGCCGAGACGGTCGCCGAGGTCCGCGCGGGGCACCACCCGGCCCGCCCCCGCGACACGGCCCTGGTCCTGGACTGCACGCCGTCCACGCGTTCCGTGTCCGGCCCGCAAGGCGCGTACTTCGAGGCGTGGATGGCCCTGCGCGCGGAGGGCGTCCGCCCGGCGGTGGTCCTGGCGGCGCGGGCGGACGACGCCGCGCACCTGGCGGCGCGCGGCATCAAGGAGGTCGTACGAGTGCCGTAGGGGCTCAGCCGCCCGCCAGCACCTCGGCGACGGCCCGCAGGTTCGCCCGGCCCCGTCCGTAGGAGCACAGCGTGCCGCCCTCCGGCAGCCCGGTGTCGACCCGTACGGCATCGGGCCGCCGGGCCAGCAGGGCGGCGCGCAGCCGTTCCTGCCAGGGGTGCAGCCCGGCGTCGCAGGTGGCGACGACCAGCGGCGCGGCACCGGACGCGCGCAGGATCCCGTCCACGACGGCGGCCGGATCCGCCGGCTCCCCGGTGACCGCCGTCCCCGTGGCCGTGGGATCGACGGCGCGCACCTCCGTCAGCAGGTCCTCGCCGCCCCAGTTGAGCGCGGGGTGCGGCGGCGGGAACAGGTCGACGACGTGGGCACCGCGCACGACCGGCGGCACCGGACGGCTGCGGACAGCCCGGCGGGCCGCCTCCAGCCCGGCCCCCGCGTCCCAGCCGTCGACCGCCCCGGCCGGAACCGCGTACCGCCCGGCGAGCCGCCGCACCCGCCCGGCGGCCTCCCACAGCCGCTCCTCGGACAGCACGGCCGAGCTCAGCGCGCCGAGCACCGCGTCCCGGCAGGCCAGGGTGACCTGAAGGTCCGGCACGGCCACGATGACCTGGTCGGCACCGGCCGCGAGGGCGATCCGCGCCCCGGCGGCCTCGCCATAGCGGTCGGCGATCGCCCTCATCTCCAGCGCGTCACTGACCAGGACCCCGTCGAAGTCCAGCTCGTGGCGGAGCAGATCGCCCAGGATGCGGCGGCTCAGGGTGGCGGGCCGCCCGGGGTCCAGCGCCGGGTACACGACATGCGCGCTCATGATCATCGGCACACCCGCGTCGACGGCCGCGCGGAACGGTTCGAGGTCGGCCCGCAGTTCGTCGTACGGCCGCGGATCGACGGCGATGCCGTGGTGGCTGTCGGTCTCGGTGCCGCCGTGCCCGGGGAAGTGCTTGGCGCAGGAAGCGACGCCCCGCCGCTCGGTGGCGGCGATCCAGGCCCGCAGGTGCCGGGCGGCGAGCGCGGGTTCGGCACCGAAGGAGCGGGTGCGCACGATCGGGTTGCGCGGGTGGTGCTGGAGGTCGGCGACCGGGGCGTAGGAGACCGTGATGCCGAGGGAGGCCAGATGCCCGGCCAGGGCGTCGGCACAGCGGGCGGTCAGTCCGGGATCGTCGGCGACACCGAGCGCGAACGAGCCGGGCACCTCGGGAGCGCCGGCACCCACCAGGTGCCCGATCCCGCCGCCCTCGTTGTCGATCCCCACGAGCAGGTCCGGCCGGAGGGACCGCAGCTCCCCGGTGAGCCGCCGCACCTGCTCCGCGTCCCGCACATTGCGGGTGAACAGGATGACCCCGCCGAGCCCCCGGTCGACGAGCCGCTTGAGCTCGTCCGGGACACCCGTCGTCCCGTCGAACCCCGCGACGAGACAGTGGTGGGCGGCCTCGTCGAGATCGACGGGGAGGCCGGCGGGGCCTGTGGGGAGGTGCGCGGAGGAGGTCACCCCGGACATCCTCTGGCTCACTCAGCCGTAAGTCAACGGCCCTGCGGTTCACCGATTCATAGGGTTCACCGATTCATCCGCGAGCGGCTCAGGCCTCCTCGGGCGCCAGCCGCAGCGCGATGCTGTTGATGCAGTACCGCTGGTCCGTGGGCGTCGGGTACCCCTCACCCAAGAACACGTGCCCGAGGTGGGAGCCGCAGCGGGCGCAGCGCACCTCCGTGCGGACCATGCCGTGGGAACGGTCCTCGATCAGTTCCACCGCGTCGGTGTCCTTCGGGTCGAAGAAGGACGGCCAGCCGCAGTGGGACTCGAACTTCGTGTCCGAGGTGAACAGCTCCGCGCCGCAGGCGCGGCAGGAGTAGACGCCCCGCGTCTTGGTGTCGGTGTACTCACCGGTGAAGGCGGGCTCCGTGGCCGCCTGGCGCAGAACCGCGTACTCGCCCGGGGTCAGCTCCGCGCGCCACTGCTCGTCCGGCTTCTCGACGTCGTACGGCATGAGCCTCCAGCCCCTCAGTTCGACAGACGGTCCAGGATGCGCGGGCCGAGTTCGGTGACGTCGCCCGCTCCCATGGTGAGAACGAGATCCCCCGGCTTCGCCATTCCCGCGACCACCGAGGGGACGTCCGCCTTGTCGTGCACCGGCGTCACGTCGGCGCCCGCCGCCCGGGCCGCCTCGATGATCAGCTCGCTGGTCACGCCGGGGATCGGGTCCTCACGGGCCGGGTAGATGTCCAGCACCACCGAGGCGTCCGCCAGGGCCAGGGACTGGCCCATCTCCTTGCCCAGCTCCTGCGTCCGCGAGAACAGGTGCGGCTGGAAGACGACCAGGATCCGGGCGTCGCCCGCCGCCGCGCGCATGGCCTGAAGGTCGGCGGTCATCTCGGTGGGGTGGTGCGCGTAGGAGTCGATGACCTGCACGCCCGCTGCCTCGCCCATCAGCTGGAGCCGCCGCTTCACGCCCTTGTACGCCGCCAGCGCCGTGGCCAGCTCCTCGGCGGGGACGCCGAGCGCCACGCCCGCCGCGAGCGCGGCCACCGCGTTGTGCGCGTAGTGGCGGCCGGGGACGGAGACCGTGAAGGTCAGCTCCTCGCCCTCCAGCACCACGGTGACCTCGCTCTTCAGGCCCTGCGGCACGACCGACAGGATGCGCACGCCGGCGTCCTCGGGCTCGCCGTACGTCACCACCCGCACGCCGCGTCCCGCGACCCGGCGCGTCAGCTCCCGCGCGCCCTCGTGATCGGCCGCGACGACCAGCGTGCCGCCCTCGGTGACACGGCCCACGAACGTCTCGAACGACTCGTAGATCTCGTCCATCGACGCGTAGTTGGCGTGGTGGTCCAGCTCGACGTTGAGGACGATCGCGACCTCGGGCGCGTACTTGTGGAAGCTGCGGTCCGACTCGTCCGCCTCGGCGACGAAGATCTCACCCTCGCCGTGCAGCGCGTTGGAGCCGGGGGCGTCCAGGTCCCCGCCGATCGCGTACGACGGCTTCAGGCCCAGCTCGCTGAGGGACACCGCGAGCATGGAGGTCGTGGTCGTCTTGCCGTGCGTACCGGCGACCGCGATCGGGCGCAGGCCCTCCATCAGGGCGGCGAGCGCGTCGGAGCGGTGCACGACGGGGATGCCGAGCTCGGCCGCGCGGGCCAGCTCGGGGTTGTCCTGCCGGATCGCCGAGGACACGACCACACAGCTGGCGTCGTCGGCCAGGTGCTCCGCCGCGTGCCCGATGTGCACCGTGACACCCAGCGCCCGCAGCGCCTCGGCCGTCGCCGACTCCTTGGCGTCACTGCCCGCCACGACGGCCCCGCGCTGCGCGAGGATCTTCGCGATCCCCGACATCCCGGCCCCACCGATGCCGATGAAGTGCGGTCGGTCCATGGCGGTGGGAAGGCCGGGTGCCATGCGTGTCTCCCTGTACGTGTGCGGAACGTTCAGCGGCACAGCCTATGCCGAAGCGTCTGGAGACGTTGACATCACCGGTGGCTATGCCTTGCTGTGCGAGAACAGCTTCAGCACCGGCACACCGACCTTGTGCCGCGCCCGCGACGCCCAGTCGCGGTGGAAGAACTCCTCCACGTAGTGAGGGTCGGTCAGCACGATGACCTCATCCGCACCGACCTCCTCCACCAGGGACTTCAGCGCGTCCAGCGGATGTTCCTCGATCAGCCGCCCTTCGGCCCCGCTCCCGGACGCCCGCAACGCCGCGAGTGAAACCTCCAGTGCCCGCTGCCCGACGCTCAGCGCCTCCTCGCCCTGGGGCGTCTCCCCCTCGCGTACGGCCTCGTCGAGCTCGCCGAGCGCGATGTCGTCGATGGCCCGCAGCAGCCGGTCCGCCTGCTCGCCGCGCGGCTGGAGCAGCACCTGGAAGGAGACCGGCTCCTCCCCGTGCAAGGTCGTGACGAACTCCACGTCGGCGGACGTCAGGGCCTTCTCGATCATCAATACGCTTGTGAACACCAGGCGCCCCTTCTGCTCCCGGGGGCCTGTGGCCCCACTCCTCCGTGGGCCGTGCGGGGCCCCGCGGAAACCATCCTGCCCGTTCGCACGGGTGCTGCCGGATCCAGTGTGCCCTCCGGAGAGGAAACGGAACGGCACATTCCGCCGATTACCGGACCGGCGACGACCACCGCCCCGATTTCGGGCCTGCCGACCGGTTCGGCTCCCCGGGTGCCGACACCTGTACCCCGTGCGGCGCGGTTCAGTACGTCAGGGCCGCCCGTACCGCGTGAACAGGAAGCCGTCCTCCTCCAGCATCGACACCAGCCTGAAGCGCTGCGGCACCGTGACGGCGGGCCCCCCGGCGATGCGCTGCGCGTCGCCCGCGGTGAGCATCGGGGAGACGGTCAGGCACAGCTCGTCGAGCACGCCGGCCGCCACCAGCTGCCCGAGCAGCCGCGGTCCGCCCTCGGTCAGCAGCCGGGTGTGGCCGAGGCCGACGAGGGCCTGGACGGCGCGGGCCGGGTCCACGCCGATGCCGTCCCCGGCGGTGACCACCCGGGCGCCCGCCTTCTCGGCGGCGGCGACACGGTCCGGGGCGGCCGAGGCTCCCGTGAGGATCAGGGTGGGCACCAGGGGCGAGGTGAACAGCGGCAGCGAGAAGTCCAGGTCCAGGCTGGCGGAGACCACCGCGATCGCGGGGGCGGGGCCCTGCCCGGCCGCCTCCCTCATCTCCGCGAACTCGGCACGCGCGCGTGCCGGCCGGTACCCCTCCTGGCGCACCGTCTGCGCGCCGACGACCACGACGTCCGCCAGCGCCCGCAGCGTGCCGAAGATCCGCATGTCGGTCGCGCTGGAGATGGGCTGCGAACGGCCGTCGTGCTGGGCGGCCCCGTCCAGCGTGGACACCATGTTGGCCCGCAGCCACGGCAGCGGCCCGCCGGGCCCCGCCTCGGGATAGGCGTACGCGGCGGCCAGCTCGGCCAGACTCCACTCCCGTCCGGCCCCGTCACGAACACCCTCCCCGGGCATCCCACCCGAGTCCGGAGCTGCTGTTTCATCGGTCACAGGGAACAGACGTCGCATGCCGTGCAGTGTTCCACGCCCCGTAGCATGGTGAACCGTGTCCTCCTCCCCTGCCCCCTCCGGAACCGGCCCCATGACCGACCCGGCCCCGCTGTCCCTGTGCGCCCGCGAGCCGCACGTGCCCGCGGACCGGCTGGTCGCCGAGATGGTGCCGCCGCCGCGGTTCGACTCGGTGCGCTTCAGCACGTACATCCCGGACCCGAACCAGCCCAGCCAGACGGAGGCCGTCCGGGTCCTGGAGGGCTTCGCGGCGGGTCTCGGCCAGGGAGCGGGCGGCTCCGGCAAGCGGCGGCTGTTCGGATTCGGCAGGGCACCCAAGAAGGCGGCCCCGGCCGGCCCGCGCGGCGTCTACCTCGACGGCGGTTACGGCGTCGGCAAGACCCACCTGCTGGCGTCCCTGTGGCACGCCACCCCGGCCGAGCCCGCGCTCAAGGCGTTCGGCACGTTCGTGGAGCTGACCAACCTGGTCGGCGCCCTCGGGTTCCAGCAGACCGTCCAGACCCTTTCCGGCCACCGCCTGCTGTGCATCGACGAGTTCGAGCTCGACGACCCCGGCGACACCGTCCTGGTCTCCACCCTGCTCGGCAAGCTCGTCGACGCGGGCGTCGCGCTCGCCGCCACCTCCAACACGCTGCCCGGCAAGCTCGGTGAGGGCCGGTTCGCCGCGGCCGACTTCCTGCGCGAGATCCAGGGCCTGTCGGCCCACTTCCGCGCCCTGCGCATCGACGGCGAGGACTATCGCCACCGCGGGCTGCCCGCGGCGCCGCCGCCGTACTCCGACGAACAGGTGACCGAGGCGGCGCACGCCACCGAGGGCGCCTCCCTCGACGCATTCTCGCCCCTCCTGGAGCACCTGGCCCGCGTGCACCCCAGCCGGTACGGCGCCCTGACCGACGGAATCAAGGCCGTCTGCCTCACCGGCGTGCGGCCGGTTCCCGACCAGTCGACGGCGCTCCGGCTCGTCGTCCTCGCGGACCGTCTCTACGACCGTGAAGTGCCCGTGCTGGCCTCGGGTCTGCCATTCGACCAGCTCTTCAGCGAGGAGATGCTGAACGGCGGCTACCGCAAGAAGTACTTCCGGGCCATCTCCCGGCTCACCGCCCTGGCCCGCGACGCGGCCAAGCTGGCGAACACGCGGTAACCACAACCCCAGTATCGCGCCAACCGCCGTATCGCAAGCGTTGATTCAAGCCAACGCACCTACGGTTTTCAGGCTCTCTTCAGCTTGAAACGTTAAGTTAACCCTGCAAACGACCTTGCAGGGTTAACGTGTTTCTTGACCAGCCATTGACTAAGTGTTGGTCAGCGCTAGATGTGCGAATCAGTCGAAGGGGGGCGCATGCGCCGAGGTACGACGGCACGGACCGTGGTTTCGCTCCTCGCCGCCGTCCTGCTCGCCCTCCAGTTCTTCGCACCGACGGCGTCCTTCGCATCCGTGCACACCCACCGTGAAGTCGAGGCCAAGGCTCAGTCCGGAACTGAACCAACCGGCGCGTCTTCGCGCCCCGGAAGCAAGCTTTCCGGGAAGGCTCTGCGCGACGAGATCGCGACCTGCCGCGCCGGACACCATCAGGGCCCGACCGGGCCCCTGCGGACCCGCGACCGGTTCCACCACGCCGACTCGGCGCCATCGGCGCCCGATCGGCCGTTGCTGAGGCACATCCCGCCGACAGCACCGGAACGGGTCACACCCGGCGTCGCATACGAACGCACGTCGAGATCCTCGGCGTCGCGTACTCCGGCAGCGCTTCAGGTCTTCCGCTGCTGAGGAACAGAGCAGTTCCACCCCCACCTCTGTCATGCCCGTCCGACGCGCCCCCACTGCGCGCCAGGAGGAGTCACCACACTCATGCAACCCCTCATCGACAACGCCCGCATGTTCGGACAGCGCCCTGAGGAGTTCGCTCGCCTCGCCGAGGGCCAGTCCCCCGACGTCCTGTTCATCACCTGCTCCGACTCCAGGGTCGTACCGGCCCTGATCACGGGCGCCCGGCCCGGCGAGCTCTTCGAGCTGCGCACCGCGGGCAACGTCGTCCCCCCGTACGCCTTCGGACACCCCACCTCGGAGGCGGCCACCATCGAGTACGCCGTGGAAGTGCTCGGCGTCAAGGAGATCGTGGTCTGCGGCCACTCGCACTGCGGCGCCGTCGGCGCGGTGGTGCGGGGCGACGACCTCACCGCCGTTCCCGCCGTGCGTGACTGGCTCGCGCACGCCTGCGACGAGCCCAAGTGCGCGGACCCGGCCGACAAGACGGTCGCCGAAGCCGTGCAGAACCACGTCCTGGCGCAGGTGGAGCGACTGCGCTCCTACCCGTGCGTCGAGAGCCGTCTGACGGACGGCCGGCTGCGGCTGCACGCCTGGTTCTACGAAGTGCACACCGGAACCGTGCGGAACCACCGCGCGGACACCGACACCTTCGAGACCCTGTGAGGGACACCATGACCAAGTTCCCTTACCTGAGGCAGGACTTCCTCGCCTCCATCGTCGTCTTCCTGGTCGCCGTGCCGCTCTGCATCGGTGTGGCCGTCGCCTCCGGCGTCCCGGCCGAACTCGGCCTGATCACCGGCATCGTGGGCGGCCTCGTCACCGGTCTCATGCGCGGCAGCAGCCTCCAGGTGTCCGGGCCCGCCGCCGGCATGACCGTGCTGGTCTTCGAGGCTGTCAGCGAGTTCGGGGTGGCCGCACTCGGTGTGATCGTGCTGATGGCCGGTCTGCTCCAGCTCGCCATGGGCTTCCTCGGGATCGGCCGCTGGTTCCGGGCGATCTCCGTCTCCGTCGTCGAGGGCATGCTCTGCGGCATCGGTCTGGTGATCATCGCCGGGCAGATCTACGCGGCGGCGGGCCTGAAGGCCCCGGAGACCGGCATCGGCAAGATCGTGGGGCTGCCGGGGGCGTTCACCGACGCCCTGGGCAGCACCGAGGCTCTGATCTCGCTCGCGATCGGCGCGGGCACCATCGCCGTCATCGTGCTGTGGAAGAAGCTGCCGAAGGCCGTGCAGTCCGTGCCGGGCGCCCTCGCGGCGGTGGTCCTGGCCACGGTCGCCACGCTCGCCCTGAGCCTGCCGGTCGCCACGGTCGAGGTGGAGGGCCTGCTCGGCGTCATCCAGCCGCCCGGGACCGACGCCCTCGGTGAGCTGGCCGGCCCGGCCATCTGGGGCACGATCATCGCGTTCGCGCTGATCGCCTCCGCGGAGAGCCTGTTCAGCGCGGCGGCCGTGGACCGGCTGCACGACGGTCCGCGCACGCAGTACGACAAGGAGATGATCGCCCAGGGCGCGGGCAACACCGTGTGCGGTCTGCTCGGCGCGCTGCCCATGACCGCGGTGATCGTCCGCAGCTCGGCCAACGTCAACGCGGGTGCGAAGACCAAGGCGTCCCGTGTGCTGCACGGCGTGTGGCTGCTGCTGTTCGCCGCCGCGATGCCGTGGGCCCTGGCCCTGATCCCGCTCCCCGCCCTCGCCGGCATCCTGGTGCACGCGGGCTGGAAGCTGATCCCGTTCCGCCAGGTCGTGGCGCTGTGGCGGGCTCACAAGGGCGAGGCGCTGATCCTCGTGGTCACGGCCGTGTCGATCGTCGCGGTGAACATGTTCGAGGGCGTCCTGATCGGTCTGGCCCTGTCGGTCGTCAAGACCGCCTGGGAGGCCTCGCACGTCAAGCTCGAGGTCATAGACAAGGGTGCCGGCCCGATCCAGGCCTACCTGTCGGGCAACGCGACGTTCCTGCGGCTGCCGAAGATCCTCGACAGCCTGGAGGCCCTGCCCCAGGACCGCCCGGTCGAGCTGGACCTCTCGGGTCTGCACCACCTCGACCACGCCTGCCGCACGGCCCTGGAGAGCTGGGCCGAACGCCACAGCGCGACGGGCACGGAGCCGGTGAGGCTCACGGAGCCGGAGCCGGAGCCGTCTGCGGAGGCCGAGAAGGTCACGGCCGCGTAGCGACGTAGCCGGAACGCCGACAATCCCTGGTCCGGGGCGCGCCCGAGAAGCGCGCCCCGGACCTTCGCGTGTACGGCCCCGGCCCGCAAGGCATGGCCCCGACCCCGAGTCCGGGCATATCGTTACAGGAACAGACGAAACGGGACCTCTGGACGGGGAGGTCGGCATGGTCGAAGAGCTGATCGGGGTGGTGGCGGCGGCCGGAGCCGGGGGGCTGGTGTATCTGGCCTCGGCGGCGCGGATCGTCAAGCAGTACGAGCGCGGGGTGGTGTTCCGGCTCGGGCGGCTGCACGGGGAGGTGCGGCGGCCCGGGTTCAACATCATCGTCCCCGCGGTGGACCGGCTGCGTAAGGTCAACATGCAGATCGTGACCATGCCGGTGCCCGCCCAGGAGGGCATCACCCGCGACAACGTGACCGTGCGGGTCGACGCGGTCGTGTACTTCAAGGTCGTGGACCCGGCGGCCGCGATCGTCAACGTCGAGGACTACCGCTTCGCCGTCTCCCAGATGGCCCAGACCTCCCTGCGCTCGATCATCGGCAAGAGCGAACTGGACGACCTCCTGTCCAACCGGGAGAAGCTCAACCAGGGCCTGGAGCTGATGATCGACAGCCCGGCCGTGGAGTGGGGCGTGACGATCGACCGCGTGGAGATCAAGGACGTGTCCCTGCCGGACACGATGAAGCGCTCCATGGCCCGCCAGGCCGAGGCCGACCGCGAGCGGCGGGCCCGGCTGATCAACGCCGACGCCGAGTACCAGGCCTCGAAGAAGCTGGCACAGGCCGCTCACCAGATGGCCGACACGCCCTCGGCGCTCCAGCTGCGCCTGCTCCAGACCGTGATGGCCGTGGCGGCGGAGAAGAACTCCACGCTGGTGCTGCCCATCCCGGTGGAGCTCCTGCGGTTCCTGGAAAGGGGCCACCAGGAGGCGGGCCGGCAGGAGACGGGCCGGCAGGCACCGGAGTCGGCGGAACACCCCGTCGACACGACAGAACAGGCCATCGACGAACTGCGGCACGCGGTCGAGCAGTGACCCACGCTACGCGCGTGGTTTCCGCCGCCCGCACCAGGTGGTAGACACAGCGGGATCACAGTTCCTGTCCGCCAGCAGGAAGGTTTCGCCATGACCAAAACCGGTCGTATCGCCACCCGACGTCAAGTACTAGCCGGTACGGGCGCCCTGGGCGTCGGGATCGCGTTCTCCGGCGCCCTGTCCGAACTCTTCGCCGGCACCGCCGCCGCCCAGAACCTCGGCCACGACGGCTACGGCCCGCTCGTCCCCGACCCGAAGGAGCTGCTCGACCTGCCGGAAGGTTTCAGCTACCGGGTCCTCTCCCGCGAGTCGGACCCGCTCCGCTCCGGCGAGGGCAAGGTCCCCTCCAACCACGACGGCATGTCGGCCTTCGCGGGCAGAGGCGGCCGGGTCCACCTGGTCCGCAACCACGAGAACCGCGCCGACGGCAGGGTCCCGGTCCCGACGATCGAGGGCCTCACCTACGACCCGGCCGCCAAGGGCGGCTGCACGGCCCTCACCGTGGACTCCCGCAACAACGTCCTGTCGGAACGCGTCGCGATCGCCGGCACGGCCGTGAACTGCGCGGGCGGCCCCACCCCGTGGGGCACCTGGCTGACCTGCGAGGAGACCGAGGAAAGGGCGAGCGCCGCCGGCTACGCCAAGGACCACGGCTTCATCTTCGAGGTCGACCCGGCCGACCCGCGCCGCACGGGAGCCGTACCGCTGACCGCGATGGGCCGCTTCCAGCACGAGGCGATCGCCGTCGACCCCCGGCGGGGCGTGGTGTACGAGACCGAGGACGCCTTCCAGAAGCCCTTCGGCCTCTTCTACCGCTTCCTGCCGGACCGGCCGCTGGGCGGGCGGGGTTCGCTGCGCGCGGGCGGCCGGCTCCAGGCCATGCGCGTGCCCGGCGTGCCGGACCTGTCCTCGATCCAGGACATCGGCGCGGAGTTCGACCGCGTCGAGTGGGTGGACGTACCGGACCCGCAGGCCGCGCGGACGCCGATCCGGCTCCAGGACTTCGGCCCCAGGGGCATCACGCACGCGCAGAAGCTTGAGGGCTGCTACTGGGGCGGCCGGTCGGTGTACTTCGTGTCGTCGTTCGCCCGCAGCGCCGAGGGGTCGGCGGCCGACCACTTCGGGCAGGTCTGGCGCTACGACCCGGACCGGCGGCGGCTGACCCTGGTGATCGTCTTCGGTCCGGACACCGACATCCAGAAGCCGGGAGAGTCGCCGGACAACATCTGCCTGGCGCCCAGCGGCGGCCTGATGGTCTGCGAGGACGGCGACGGCGCCCAGCACGTCTACGGCGTGACCCGGCGCGGCGAGGTGTACGCGATGGCCCGCAACCGGCAGACCATCGGCACCCCGGAGGAGCCCGAGTGGGGTGAGTTCGCCGGGGTGGCCTTCTCACCCGACGGCGACACGATGTACGTCAACTGCTACAAACCCGGCACCACGTTCGCGGTGACAGGCCCCTGGCGCCGGTAAGCGAGGCTCCGTTTCCCGTCAGGGCGCCGGGTGCGCAACCCGGCGCCCCGGCGGACGATCGAGGCCCGGGGAACGGAAGGGGGCCCGGTGACGGAGAAGGACAAACCGGAGAAGGACGCGGCGGAGAAGGCCGAGCGCGGGACCTCGCTGCGGGAGCGGCTGCGCGTCCCCGCAGGTGGGCCGGTCGACCTGGCCCGTCACGACGCCGCCGCCACTCCCGGCGGCCCGGACGGCAAGGCGGCGGGCGAAGCCGCCACGGCCCGGATCGGCGAGCGGCTCGCCGACCTTCAGGAACGGCTGTGGGCGGCGAGCACCGCGGGCGACCGGCGCCGCGTCCTGCTGGTGCTCCAGGGCATGGACACCAGCGGCAAGGGCGGCACGGTCAAGCACGTCATCGGCCTGCTCAACCCGGCCGGCTGCCGGATCACGGCGTTCAGGGCACCGACCGCCGAGGAACGCGCGCACTCCTTCCTGTGGCGCGTGGGGAAGGCGCTCCCGCTCCCCGGCGAACTGGGCATCTTCGACCGCTCGCACTACGAGGACGTACTGGTCGCCCGGGTCCGGGAGCTCGCGCCCCGCGCCGTGATCGAAAGCCGCTACGAGCGGATCAACCGTTTCGAGCGGTCCCTCGCCGACGACGGCGTGACCCTGATCAAGTGCTTCCTGCACATCTCCTACGACGAGCAGCGCCGCCGCCTGCTCAGACGCCTCGACAAGCCGGACAAGCGCTGGAAGTTCGCCCCGTCCGACATCGACGACCGCGCCCTGTGGCCCGCGTACCAGGAGGCCTACGAGATGGCCCTGGAGCGCTGCGGCACCTCGTACGCGCCCTGGCACCTGGTCCCGGCCGACCGCAAGTGGTACCGCAACTGGGCGGTCAGCACGCTGCTCCTGGAGCATCTGCGGGAGCTGGATCCGCGGTATCCGGAGGCGGACTTCGATGTGGCGGAGTGCCGGAAGCGGCTGCTGGAGCAGTCCTGATCCCGGGCCGGGTCAGGAGGCGAGCAGGGCGTCGATCTGGCCGACGGCCTCCTTCAGGCCCTCCTCCATGCCCATGGTGATCAGCTGTTCCATCTGCTCACGGGAGTCGAAGAGGGAGCGCATCTCCATGCGGGTGCCGCCCTCGTGCTCGGTGAGCCGCACCCGTACGGACGTGGTCGGCATGTCGCCCTTGGGCTTTCCGTCGTCGTCGGCGAAGCCGTCGGTGAACTCCAGGGCCGTCGGCTCGGAGACCGAGGAGACGCGCCACCAGCCGCGGTGCCGGTCGCCCTCCGGGCCGGTCATGAAGTATGTGACCTCTCCGCCGGGGGTCAGGTCGTGCTCCTCCACGGTCGCCGGGTAGGTCGGCGGGCCCCACCAGCGCTCCAGCTGCCGGGGGTCGGCCCACAGTTGCCACACCCGCTCCACCGGGGCGGCGAAGTCGGCGATCAGGGTGAGGGTGAGGTTGTCGAGATCCTTGTCGACACTGGTGACGCTCATCTCTCGGGTCCTTCCGGGGTGTCGTTCTCTTCGGTACGGGGGTCTTGCGGCCCTTCGGTGCCGGGGTCCTGCGCGAGCAGCCGGGCCATCCGGTCCACGCGCCCGCGCCATGCCGACTCGAGCTCGTCGAGGGCCTGGCGGGCGCGGCCCACCGCGTCGGGGTCGGTGCGCACGAGCTGCTCCCGTCCGCTGCGCTGCTTGCTGACGAGACCGGCCCGTTCCAGCACCGCGACGTGCTTCTGCACGGCCGCGAAGCTCATCGGATAGGCCTCGGCCAGCCGCGAGACCGACAGCTCCCCGCGCACGCAGCGGCGCAGTATGTCCCGGCGTGTGGTGTCGGCCAGGGCGTGGAACAGGCGGTCCACCGTCTCGTCGTCCAGCTCATCTACAACCATTTGGTTGTACGTTAGTCCTGCCGGTCCCTTCTGTAAAGCGACCCGCCGGACACTGAAGCGGGCGGTCGGGGGTACCCGGTGGCTCATGAGCGACAAGCCACAGGTCAGCAGCTCGTACTGGCTGGAAACCGCACCGGACGGCCGTCATCCGGCCCTGACGGAGGACCTGGACGTCGACGTGGCGGTGATCGGCGCCGGGATCGCCGGACTGAGCACGGCGTGGGAGCTGACGCGGGCCGGGCGGAGCGTGGCGGTGCTGGAGGCCGGGCGGGTCGCGGCCGGGGTCACCGGGCACACCACCGCCAAGGTCACCGCCCTGCACACGCTCGTCTACGACAAGCTGCGCCGCACCCGCGGCCCCGAGGGCGCGCGGCTGTACGCCCGGTCCCAGTCCGAGGCGATCGAACGCGCGGCCGGGATCGTCGAGGAACTGGGCATCGACTGCGAGTGGGAGACCCGGAGCGCCTACACCTACGCCTGCGACGCGGGCCGGCTGGAGGAGCTGCGTGCCGAGGCGCGGGCGGCCGCCGAGGCGGGGCTGCCCGCCTCGTTCGTGACGGAGACCGGGCTGCCCTTCCCGGTGGCGGGCGCGGTCCGGGTCACCGGCCAGGCCCAGTTCCACCCCCGCAAGTACCTGCTGGCCGTCGCCGCCGACCTGGTCGAACGCGGCGGTCGGATCTTCGAGGACACCACGGTCCTCGGTCTGGACGAGGGCGAGCCGTGCCGGCTGTCGACCACGACCGGAGCGACGGTGCGGGCCCGGGACGTCGTCGTCGCGACGCACTATCCGATCTTCGACCGGGCCCTGCTGTTCGCCCGGCTGGCGCCGCGCCGCGAGCTGGTCGTCGCCGGGACGATCCCCGCGGACCAGGACCCGGACGGCATGTTCATCACGCCCGACGAGGGCATCCGCTCGGTGCGCACCGCGCCCTACGAGGGCGACCGGCGCCTGCTCGTGGTCACCGGCGAGCACTTCACCCCGGGTACGGGCGACACGCGGGCCCGTTTCGAACGCCTCACCGCCTGGGCCACCGAGCACTTCCCGGACCTGGACGTCACGCACCGGTGGGCCACTCAGGACATCGACCCCACGGACACCGTGCCGATGGTCGGCCCGCTGCACCCGGGCGCCCGGCACGCCTATGTGGCCACCGGCTTCGGCGGCTGGGGCATGACCGGCGGCATCATGGCGGGCAGCCTGCTCACCGCGCAGATCACCGGCGAGGAGAGCGAGTGGAGCGGGCTGTACGACCCGCGCCGGCTGAAGCCCGCCGTGCGGGAGGCGCCGGCGTTCCTCAAGACCCAGGCCAAGGTCGCCGGCCACTTCGTCGGGGACCGGCTGCGGCCCGCTCCGCCGGTGGAGTCCCTACCACCCGGCGAGGGCGCCGTGGTCCGCGCCGACGGGCACCACCGCCTCGCGGTCTACCGGGACGACGACGGCAACCTGCACTCCGTCTCCGCCCGCTGCACCCACCTGGGCTGCCTGGTCGCCTTCAACTCCGCCGAACGCGCCTGGGAGTGCCCCTGCCACGGCTCCCGCTTCGACACGGACGGCAAGGTGATCCAGGGCCCGGCGACCCAGCCGCTGGAGCAGCGGGACATCTGACAGGACTACTGCCTGATCGACGCGACCAGGCCGCCCCGGGCGGACGGGCCGCCGTACGCCATGGGGGTCCCCCCGCTCGAGCGCAGCCGAGAGTGGGGGAGCGTGCTGTGCCGGGAGCCGACGGAGTACCCGGAGTCGTACAAGGGGATCACCCTCTGCCCGGTCTGTGAGTGGCAGGAGGCGCAGCGCACCACCTGCTCAGGGTGATCTGCGGGCGGCGAGCGCACCGGCCAGGGCCAGCGCGGCGGCCGCGACCAGGGCTGCCGCGGCCAGGGGCAGCAGCGGCAGCGGGACGGTGCCCGACCGTGAGCCGGTCACCAGGCCCTGCACCGCCGCCTGCGCCGGGGAGCCGGTGGCCACCAGGGACAGCAGCGCCGCGAGCAGCAGGGCCAGGACGGCACGGCCCCGCGACCGCAGCAGCGGCCGGCTGGTGAGCGCGCCGACGGCCGTGCCGAGCAGGGCGCAGGCCAGGGCGGCGAGCAGCCCGGCCCCGCAGGCGGGGGCGGGCGGCACCGGGGTGCGGTGGTCCGAGGCGACCGGAGCGCTCAGCAGCGTCACGACGAGGGTCGCGACCGTGCCGAGCGCCGCCGCGCCGGACAACGCCACCAGCAGACAGGCCACATGGGCGCGTGCGGGCCCGACGGCCGCCGCCACGCAGCCGCGCGCCGCCTGCGGCTCGGCCGTGGCACAGATCCGCGCCAGCCAGGCGGCGACGGGCAGCAGGGCGGCGGCGGAGTAGCCGAGCGAGTCGAGCACCGGCTGCCCGGCCTGGACGCTGATCGCGAGGAAGGCGGCGTAGAGCAGGAACGGCGGCAGCCAGCGCTGGGAGCGCAGCAGCAGGGCGGCGTGGTAGCGCAGGAGGGCGGTCATCGGCGGCTCTCGGGGGCGTCCGGCCGCCGCGCCACACTCACCACGTGCCAGGGCGGGCGGGCCGTGAGCAGGGCGCGGAGCAGGACGTCGGAGTGCGGGGCGGGGACGGTGAGGCGGTGGCTGCCCGGCGCGGTCTCCTCGGCAGAGGTGACGGTCCGCCGCACGTCGTCGGGAAGCCGTCCGTCCGGCGGGCCCTGGACCTCGACCGTGACCTGCGGTCCGGACGGCAGCGGTCCCGGCCCGGCACTCTCGACGAGGCTCCCGTCGCGCACGGTGTACGTCGCGTCGGGCAGGCCCGCCAGGCGGCTCGGGTCGTGGTCGACGAACACCACGGATCCGCCGGCCGCCGTGCGCTCGGCGACCGCCCGCTCCAACTCGGCGCGGGCGTCGCTGTCCAGGCCGGTCCACGCCTCGTCCAGCACCAGCAGCTCCGGCTCCCCCAGCAGTGCCTGGGCGATCGCGACCTTCTGGCTGCTGCCCTTCGACAGCCGTGCCATGGGCGTTTCGGCGTAGGCGGCGGCGCCGAGACGCTCCAGCCACTCGGCGGCTACGCGGGCGGCCGCCCCGCGGGTCAGGCCGTGCACGGTGCCGAGGTGGGTGAGGTAGCCGGCGGCGGTGAACGGCAGGGCCGGCGGGAACCGCTCGGGGACGTACGCGGTGCGCGGGCGGCCGGTGATCCGGCCCTCGCTGGGGGCGTCGATGCCGGCGAGCAGCCGCAGGAGCGTCGACTTGCCGGTGCCGTTGCCGCCCTCGACGCGGACGAGCCGGCCGGGTGCCACCGTCAGGTCGACACCACGCAACACCCAGGGGCCGCGCAGGCCGTAGCGGCGGCCCGCGTTCTCCAGGCACAGGTCGGGTCGCATGCGGCCATCCTGCACGATCTTCCGGCTGGCACACTGGGATTCGTGAGCGAAGACCCGACGCCCGTGAGCGACAGCCCCTTCCGGTCCGAGCCCTCGGCCCGCGACACGGCGCCGCAGTTCGTGCTGCCGCTGGTCGTGCGGATCGAGCGGGCGGACCCGCCGGCGCGTACGGACGCGCTGGAGACGGCCGCGCGGGCCGTGCTGACGATCCTCGGCGACGAGCGGTCGGCCGGCGACGGTGAGTGGGCGCAGGCGGTGCGGGACTGGCAGGACGCGCGGATCCGCAAGGTGGTGCGGCGGGCACGCGGCGCCGAGTGGCGGCGGGCGGAGGCGCTGCCCGGCATCACGGTCACCGGAAAGTCGGCCGAGGTGCGGGTCTTCCCGCCGGTCCCACTGGACGGCTGGCCCAAGGACCTGGCCCGGCTCCAGGTCTCCGGCACCGACCTGGACGATCCGGAGCCGCCGGTGGACGCGGACCCGGCCGCGCCCGTGCTGTGGCTGAACCCGGACCTCGGCATGTCGGCCGGCAAGGCGATGGCGCAGGCCGGACACGCCGCGCAACTGGCCTGGTGGGAACTGCCCGACGAGGAGCGGGCCGCCTGGCACGACGCGGGCTTCGCGCTCTGCGTACGGACGGCCGACCCGGCCCGCTGGCCCGAACTGACCGGCAGCGGACTGCCGTTGGTCCGCGACGCGGGGTTCACGGAGATCGCGCCCGGCTCGTGCACGGTGGTCGCGGACCACCCCGCGCTGCGCCGGGAGCCGTACGCGCCGGGCGGCCCGGCGTCCACCCGTTCGGAGTAGCCGCAGGCGCGCCGGTCGCGGGCGGGTGCTCCAGTGGGGTTACCAGCAACCCCGACCCAGGAGGCAGCCATGACCAGCGCCGCGCCCCCTCCCCCCGCTCCGCCCGCTCCCGACGACCGGTCGCCCGGCGGCCCCGGCCCGGGCGGTTCCGGTGACCAGTGGGCGGCCGGGGGCCTCGCTCTCGGCGGCACCCTGATGGTCGTCTACGGCCTGTTCGCGGTGCTCCAGGGCATCACGGCGATCGCCGACGACGAGGTGTACACGAGCTTCGGCGAGTACGTCTTCGAGTTCGACCTGACCGCGTGGGGCTGGATCCACCTGGTCGTCGGTGTGCTCGTGGTGGCGGCCGGGTTGGGCCTGTTCACCGGGGCCGCCTGGGCCCGGCTCGTGGGCGCGGTCGTGGTGGGACTGGCGCTGATCGCGAACTTCATGTGGCTGCCGTACCAGCCGTTCTGGTCGATCATCATGATCGTGACCGGCCTGTTCGTGCTGTGGTCGGTGTTCAACTACCGCTCGTCCCGCGCGGCGTAGCAGCCGCCGCGGGTCAGGAGGGCGGCGGGCGCCGGTCGCGTGCGGCGACCACCGCGTGCAGCCGGCGCGAGAGCGCGGTGGCCGCCGCCGTGAGGAAGACGAACGTGTACAGGATCTGAGCGACGGTCACCAGACGGGCCTCCTGCCCGCTCGGGGTGATGTCCCCATAGCCGACGGTCGCGAGCGTGACGACGGTGAAGTACAGCGCGTCGACGCGGGTGCTCAGGCCGGTGAACTGGCCCGGCCGCTGGGCGAGGGCGTAGTACCCCGACGAGAAGACCAGCACGGCCAGGCACATCAGCAGCGGGATCATGACGCCCGGCCGGGTGTGCGGCTTCTCCAGCACGACGTCGCGCACCTGGCGCAGCAGCAGCGCGGCCAGCAGCCCCAGGCACAGGGCGAACAGCGGCCAGCCCAGCCAGGGGCGGTCGTCGCCGAGCCCCTCAAGCGGCAGCAGGAAATAGGCCGTGCCCACGGCGACCACCAGTGCCCCGGCACCGGCCCACACCCGCCGGGCCGCGGCCGCGGCCGCCTGCTCGCTGCCATCGCGCATACGTCCGGTCTACGACGCTTCGGGGGATGGCGCGACCCCGGTGCCTCCGTCGGTGGGCCGAACCTCAAATGTTCCTCTGAAGACGACCGCGGCGGGGTTCGGGGACGGGCGGCTGGGCCATACCCCCCTCACGTTCGAGGAACCGGCTGTGCGGAGGAGGGGACGATGGAGCGACTGGGGACGGGCATCGGGTGGCGACCGGAGATCGCGGACGCCGTGGAGCGCATGCCGGGCATCGACTGGGTCGAGGCCGTGGCCGAGAACGTCTGCCCCGGGCATCTGCCCGAGTCGCTGCGGCGGCTGCGCGAGCGCGGCGTCACCGTGGTGCCGCACGGCGTCTCGCTCGGCCTCGGCGGTGCGGACCGGCCGGACGACGGCCGGCTGGCCGCGCTGGCCGAGCGGGTGGAGGCACTCGGCTCGCCGCTGGTCACCGAGCACATCGCGTTCGTACGGGCCGGCGGGGCGCTGACGGCGACGCCGCACCTGGAGGCGGGCCATCTGCTGCCCGTCCCCCGGACCCGGGACGCCCTCGACGTCCTGTGCGAGAACGTACGCATCGCGCAGGAGGCGCTGCCGGTGCCGCTGGCCGTCGAGAACATCGCCGCGCTGATCTCCTGGCCCGGCGAGGAGATGACGGAGGGCCAGTTCCTGTACGAGCTGGCCGACCGCACGGGCGTCCGGCTCCTCATCGACGTGGCCAACCTGCACACCAACCACGTCAACCGCGCCGAGGACCCGGCCAAGGCCCTCGCCGAGCTGCCCCTGGAGGCCATCGCCTACGTCCATGTCGCCGGCGGCTTCGAACGCGACGGCGTCTGGCACGACAGCCACGCCCACCCCGTCCCCCGGCCGGTCCTCGACATCCTGACCGACCTCGCATCCCGCGTGTCCCCGCCGGGAGTCCTCCTGGAACGCGACGAGAACTTCCCGGAACCGGCGGAGCTGGAGAGCGAGCTGGGGGCGATCCGCAGGGCGTTGGAGGCGGGCGCCGTGGAGCGCGTGAAGGCGGAGGTCCGCTGGGCGGGCAACGCACTCGCCGTACGACGCGCGGAAACCGGGCCCGGCGCGCCCGTGAACAGCGACGCACTCGCGGAGAAGGCCCCGGGCCTTCTGCGCGACCGGGCCGGCACCGAGCCCACGGCCGGGCGGCGCGAAGAAGCAGGGCCGGTCGCGCGGCGGAAGGCAGCGGACCAGCCACAGCCCGGCGTTGGGTCGCGCGATGAAGCCCGGGGCGTCGCGGGTGGGTTGGTCGGTGGGGCCGGGCGGGGCGATGAGGCCGGGGCGGCACGGGGCGCCTTCGGCCTGCCCCACCCCGGTGGGCCCGGCGGGGACGGGGCCCGGCAGCGGCTCGGGCTCGCGCAGGCCGCGCTGCTGTCGGCGCTGGTCGCGGGAACGCCCGTGCCCGAGGGGTTCGACCGGGTGCGGGTCGGCGTACAGGCCCGGGCGCTGGCCGCCAAGCGGGCGGATGTCGTGGCGAAGGTCGCGCCCGAGCTGCCGGAGATCCTCGGGGCGGACTACCGTACGGCCTTCCTCGCGTACGCCCAGACCCAGCCGATGACCGGCGGCTACCGGCGCGACGCGCTCACCTTCGCCGAGCACCTGCTGTCCTCCGGGCGGCCCGGGGACGCCGCGGCGCGGCGGGAGCTGCGGGAGTGGTGGCTGGAGCGGTCGGGACCGGCGCCGCGATCGCGGCGCCCGGTGCGCCGACTGGCCCGCGCCACCCGGAAGGTGCTGCTCCGGCGCTGATCCGAGGGCCCGCCCGTCCGCTGTCAGTCCTTCGACGGAGAGGTAGGTGAAGCCGAGCGCGAAGTTGGCCCAGGGGCCCATGTCCTTGCGGAACTCCGAGCCGGGCTCTCCCTTGGGGATACCGGCCGCCGGGGCGGGAGGCTGGGGACTGGTCACTGCGGGGCCTCCTGTTCCGCGGGGCCGGGACGGTCGAGGATCAGGTCGGCGGCGCGTTCGGCGGCGAGCAGGACGGTCACCATCGGGTTGATGGTGGGCATCGTCGGGAACACCGACGCGTCGACGATCCGCACGCCCTCGACGCCGAGCAGTCTCAACTCCGGGTCGCAGACGGCCATCGGGTCGTCCGGGGCGCCCATGCGGCAGGTGCCCGCCGGGTGGTAGACGGTGTGCGCCGCACGGCGGCCGTACTCCGACAGGCCGGCGTCGGAGACGACGTCCGGACCGGGCGCGACCTCGCGGACGAGCCAGTCACGCAGCGGGTCGGTGGCGGCGACCTCACGGGCGACCTTCAGCCCGTCCACGATGGTGCGCTCGTCAACATGGCCCATCGGGCGGATGGCGGCCACGGGCCACACCGCCGTGACGGCGTCCCGGTGGCACGGAGGACCCGGGTGGGCTAGTCGCCCGCCCGGCCAGTCCGCGCGCGAGTGTGCCGGGGCTAACACGCCGGTCCCGCCCGCCTGGAGCCATGGAATGTTTTGCGCCTCTTTGGCCTGGCGAGTCCCCCGTCACGCCTCCCCCAATCGTCCCGTCCTGCCCCCGTTACAACCATTCGCCCCTGTACGGCAGTTGACGTAGACCCCGCAGTAACATGTCAACTCCGCACCCGAAGCGCACTAGCGTGCGGTGCCGTACCAGGAGGCACCACCATGCGACCGCGACCCCCCGTCAAGGGCCGAGGCATCGTCAGCGGCACGGGGCTCATCGTCACGTGTCTGACGGCGACGCTCGCCGCGCTGGTCTTCTCCCTCTGGCCGTACACCGACCGGCCGGGGACGGGACCGGACGTGCTGAGCGCCCAGACCCTGCACACGAGCTACGGCCCGTTGTCCGCGCTCGACCAGGACTTTCTCGTCAAGGTCCGGCTGGCCGGGCTGTGGGAGCTGCCCGCGGGGCGGCAGGCGCAGGCGAAGGGGACGACGCCGGCCGTCCGGACGGCGGGCCGGCATCTCGTCGAGGGGCACAGGTTCCTCGACGAACGGGTGCGCGGTGTCGCCTCGCGGCTGAATCTCGCCCTGCCGGACGAGCCCAGCGACCAGCAGAAGCAGTGGCTGGAAACCCTGGACGCGGCACAGGGTGCCGAGTACGACCGCCAGTTCGCCAACATCCTGCGGCTGGCGCACGGGAGGGTCTTCTCGGTCGTCGCCCAGGTCCGGGCGAGCACCCGCAACTCGCTGGTGCGCGACCTCGCCGACGACGCCAACACGACCGTCCTCGACCACATCGAGGTCCTGGAGGCCACGGGCTACGTCGACTTCGACGCCGTGGCCCGCGACATGGCCGGCGGCAGCACTCCCCCGACGGCGTTCCCTGATCCGGCCTCACCCACGGCTCCAGCCCCGGGCCCGTCCTTCACACTTCCGCCGCCCACCTTCCGCCCGCCGCCGGAGCAGTGAAACGGAACGTCACATACCGACAACACTGCGTCCGGATCGTGAACGAGGCATGGTGTTTCCGGGACCGTGTCACATACAAACAACATATGCTCTGGGTTCTTTTCCTGCTGGCGGCCTGGGCCGTGGCCGGCACGGCGTGCACACGCCTGTGCCTGGCCGCCGTACGCGCCGCGGCCGCTGACGCGGACACCGGCCACACTCATGAACTCACGCTCTACGAGGCCGCGTTCCTCTCCGGCGGGCCCCGGCGGGTCGCCGACGTCACCCTCGTCGCCATGGCACGCCAGCGCCGGCTGCTCCTGGCCCACACCGGCTGGGCGACGGTCGTGGATCCGCGCGGGCGGGACGAGATGGAGCGGTCGGTCATCGGGGCCATCGGCCCCGAGGGACAGTCCCGGATCGCGCCGGTGCGGGCCACCGCCGCCACGGCGGACGCGGTGCGCGGTATCGCCGACCGGCTGGTGCGCGCGGGGCTCGCGGTGCCCGACAGCGCCCGTACGACGGTCGCGGCGGCCGTCGGGCAGGTGCGCGTGGCTGCCGTCGCCGTACTCGCTCTCGGCGTCGCCGCGCTGCTGACGCCCGCTCCGCCGGACATGCCGCGTCATCTGGTGGCCCTGTGGTTCGCGCTGCCGCTCGCCCTGACCCTGAGCTGCCTCGCCGTCGCCCGCATCGAGGTCCACCCGTACTCGCGCTGGGCCTCCCCGGCCGGCCAGCGGCTGCTCGGCGCACTGACCCGGAACGCGGACGGCACCGCCGACGACCGCACGTACCTCACCTCCGTGGCCGTACGCGGCGTCCGCGCGATCGGCGAACCGGACCTGCGCGCCGCCTTCACGGACACCCCCTGGGCACACGACTGACAGACCGGGGGCGCACAGGGGCATTGGCGCCGACACCGGCGGACGGTGCTTGCCTTCCCCAACCACCCCACGAAACATCCCTTTTGCCGCCACCGTGCACCGAAGGGATACGCGATGAGAGCCGCCCTCCTCTACTCGGCAGCAGGATCCTCGCTGCTGAGCGCCCTCACCGCCGCCCCGGACACCGATGGCGCGAGGACCGCGGCCGAGCTGCGCGGCACCGCGGTGGCCGCCGCCCGGGCGAAGGCGGCCGGCATCGACTTCGGCCCGTGTCCCGACGCGCGGGACCTGCCCGGCAGCATGCAGTGCGGCACGCTCACCGTCCCGCTGGACTACGCACAGCCCGACGGCAGGCAGATCGAGCTCGCCGTCGGCCGTGCCCGGGCCACGCACAAGGACCCGCACAACAGCAAACGCAAGGTCCGCCGCCAGGGCGCCCTGGTGTCACGCGCGGTCTATGTGGCCGTCGAGTGCAACGACGCCCCCTGGCCGACGGACTGGGAGGTGTGGGACCGGGACAACACCCGGCTCGCGCGGGTGGCGCCCTTCGAGACCTGGGACAACGTGTGGACGAACCTGCCCTGCGCCTATTGGGCGGGGCCGCGGCAGCGCCCGCTCGACGTCGGCACCGGGCCGGGCGAACTGCCGCCGACGCTGATCCTGGCCGCCGAGCGGGACGCCGCCACGCCGTACGACGGCGCCCTCGAACTCCACCGCCGCCTCGCGGGCTCGGTCCTGGTGACGGAGCGGGACGCCGGCGCGCACGGCCTGGCCGGCGGGCCGAACGCCTGCGTCAACGGCCACGTGGAGGCGTACCTGCTGGAGGGTCGGCTGCCGGGACGGCGCACGGACTGCGCCGCGCGTCCGGAACCGCAGCCGAAGCCGCTGTCGGCGGCCCCGGAGAAGCCCGGAGCCGCCGGACCGCTCCGCTGATCAGGCCAGACCCGCGACCAGCTCCGCGATGTCCTTGCGGCGGCCCGTGAAGAACGGGACCTCCTCGCGCACGTGCCGACGCGCCTCCGAGGCGCGCAGGTGGCGCATGAGGTCGACGATGCGGTACAGCTCGTCGGCCTCGAAGGCGAGGAGCCACTCGTAGTCGCCGAGGGAGAACGAGGCGACCGTGTTGGCGCGCACGTCCGGGAAGCCGCGGGCCATCTTGCCGTGGTCGGCGAGCATGCGGCGGCGGTCCTCGTCGGGCAGCAGGTACCAGTCGTAGGAGCGCACGAAGGGGTAGACGCTCACGTAGTTGCGGGGCGTCTCGTCGGCGAGGAACGCCGGGATGTGCGAGCGGTTGAACTCGGCGGGGCGGTGCAGCGCCATGTTCGACCACACCGGCGTGAGCGCCCGGCCCAGCTTCGTGCGGCGGAAGAGGTTGTACGCCTCCTGCAGCGCGTCGCTGGTCTCCGCGTGCCACCAGATCATGAGGTCGGCGTCGGCACGCAGGCCCGAGACGTCGTACGTGCCGCGGATGGTCACGTCCTTGGCGGCGAGCTGGTCGAACAGCTCCTGGACCTCGTCGGCGTACCCGGCGCGGTCCTCGGGGAGGACGTCCTTCAGCCGGAAGACGGACCAGAGCGTGTAGCGGATGACCTCGTTGAGGTCCTTGGCCAGCTTGCCCTTGTTCGGGATGCGGTCGGGCGTGGCGCTGGAGGCCGTGGTGGAGGCGTCGTCACTCATGCTCCTCATTCTCCCGCTCCGCCGTGCAGGCTCTGCACCGGGTGGGCGGTGAGCTCCTGCACACCCCGCAGGTCACCCTGGATCTGGTCGACGGCGGCGTACGCGCTCGCGATGCACGCCGGGATGCCGACGCCGTCGTACTGCGCGCCGCACACGGCGAGCCCCGGGAGCTTCGCGACGTGCTCGCGGATGCGGGCCACGCGCGCGTGGTGGCCGACGGGGTACTGGGGCAGGCCGTCGTCCCAGCGGGTGACGCGGGTGGCGAGGGGTGTGGCGTCCAGGCCGGTCGCCGCCTTCAGGTCGTGCCGGGAGACCGCCACGAGCCCGTCGTCGTCGCGCTGGAGGATCTCCGTCTCGCCGTGCCGTCCGACGGAGGTGCGCAGAACCACCAGGTCCGGGTTCTCGTCGGCGATCCAGCCCCACTTCTGCGAGGCGAACGTGGAGGCCTTGATGGTGTGCCCGTCCACCGGCGGCACGAGAAAGCCGCTGCCCTCGGGGAGGGCCGTCTCGGCGCGGCGGTAGGCGAGGGTGACCAGGGCCATGGATGCGTACTCGACGCCGCCGAGCTCTGCGGCGGCCCCGGGGGACTCGGTGCGCAGGAGCCGGGCGGCGGCCGGGGCGGGGACGGCGAGCACGACCGCGTCCGCGTGCAGCACCCGCTCACCCGTGACCACGCGCCATCCGCCGCCGTCCGCGGCGCTGTGGCTCAGCTCCGTCACCGGCGTCTCCGTCAGGATCTCGCCCCCGCGTGCCCGCACCGACTCCGCCACCGCGAGGGGCAGGGTGCCGACGCCGCCCTGGAGGCCCATGAACACGGGGCCGGTCTGCTGGGCGGCGGCCGCCTTCGCCTGGATCTCGCGGACCCCCTCGGTCAAAGAGGTGTGGCTGCGGGCGGCCTGGAAGAGCTGCGGGACGGCCGAGCGCATCGAGATGCGGTACGCGTCGCCCGCGTAGACGCCGCCCAGCAGGGGTTCCACCAGGCGGTCGACGACCTCGCGGCCGAGGCGCGCCGCCACGTACTCCCCGACGGCCACGT
Source organism: Streptomyces sp. NPDC050164 (assembly GCF_044459945.1). Taxonomy (NCBI): domain Bacteria; kingdom Bacillati; phylum Actinomycetota; class Actinomycetes; order Kitasatosporales; family Streptomycetaceae; genus Streptomyces; species Streptomyces sp. NPDC050164. The sequence goes on along the minus strand of NZ_JBITJK010000030.1, from coordinate 35,876 downwards.
CGTCGCCGACCTCCGTGCGGGGCAGCTCGGCGTCGCGGTCGATGCGGGTCAGGCCCTCGTCGGACAGCACGCCGGACAGGGCCGCTGCGGTGCCGGGCACGCCCATCACGTGTCCCTTGGGCATCGGGCGCAGCGCGCCCCGGGTCCAGATCGAGGCCGTCGCGGTCGCGGGCGGCTGGAGCCGGTCGGCGAGGCCGACCTCCCGGGCGAGCGCCACCGCCTCGGGGCGGCGGGCCAGCATCGACTCGGCGCCGAGGTCCACGCGGGCGCCCGCGATCTCCCCGGGCAGCAGCTTGCCGCCGACCCGGTCGGAGGCCTCCAGCACGGTCACCCGCGCCCCGCGCTCCAGCAGCCGGTGCGCGGCGGCCAGTCCCGCGATTCCCGCCCCGATGACGACGACCTGCCCCGTGCCCGCACGGGCTTGAACTTCGCGCATGCCCCCAGCCTCTCAGACCTCACTGACAGCGCTGCCGCGCCCCGGTGTCCTTCACGAGTCCCGACCGTGACCGCATCGGAACCGTCCCGGACCAAACGTCCGGCGCCGCCCGGGCGTCGAAGAAGCATCAGCCGAACCAATCCCTCGGGGGATGCCCACATGCGCACACGACGACCCACCCGCCACCCCGTCCCGGCCCTCGCCGCGCTCCTGCTGGCCGCGGCCCTCGCGCTCACCGGATGCAGCGGCGCGGGCGAGGACTCCGCCGGCAGCGCCGCCGCCGATCGCGGAGTCGCCGCCCCGCGCGCGAACGACAAGGCCGGCGCGAACGAGGCCGCCCCCGGCGGCGCCGGAAGCGGAGCCAGGGCGACCGCGCCGCCGAAGCTCCCCACGGCCCACATCATCCGCACGGCCTCACTGACCGTGCAGGTCAAGGACGTCCCGAAGGCCCTGGATCAGGCCCGCACCGGCACCGAGAACGCGGGCGGCTACGTCGGCAACGAGACCACCACCCGGGACGAGGAGGGCCACGAGCGCACCCGCGTCGTGCTGCGCGTGCCCGTCGAGAAGTACGACGAGGTCCTCACCGAGCTGGAGGGCGCGGGCAAGCTCCTCGACCGCAGCGCGAAGGCGGAGGACGTCACCGATCAGGTCGTGGACGTGGAGAGCCGGATCAAGTCGCAGCGCGCGAGCGTGGCCCGGATCCGCGAGCTGATGGACCAGGCCACCGAGCTCAGCGACGTGGTGACCCTGGAAGGCGAGCTGAGCACCCGCCAGGCCGACCTGGAGGCGCTGCTCGCGCGCCAGGACTCCCTGAAGGACCGCACGAGCCTGGCCACCATCACCCTGTCGCTGTCCGAGACCCCGGTGAAGAAGGAGGCGAAGGACGACGACCCGGGGTTCGTGGACGCGCTCGCGGGCGGCTGGAACGCCTTCGTGACGATGCTGCGCTGGCTCGCGGTGGCCCTCGGCGCGGTCCTGCCGTTCGCGGCGGTGGCCGCCCTGCTCACGCTGCTGTGGCTGCGCGTCGTACGCCCCCGTCTCCCGCGCCGCCCGCGCCCCGCGCCCGCCATGAGCGCCCTGGGCCCGCTGCCGACGGCCCGCCCGGCCCCGCAGTCCCCGCCCGCGCGAACTCCTGACGAGCGGGACTGAAACGCCGTGCTCCGCTCCCCGTAGCGTGTTCGCATGAACATGAGCCGTACGCGCAGGGAGCGAATGGTCGTGATCGGCGGCGACGCCGCGGGGATGTCCGCGGCGTCGCAGGCGCGCCGTCTGAAGGGCCCCGACGAGCTGGAGATCGTGGCGTTCGAACGCGGCCACTTCACGTCGTACTCGGCGTGCGGCATCCCGTACTGGGTGGGCGGCGACGTCCCGGACCGGGACCGGCTCATCGCCCGCACGCCCGAGGAGCACCGCGCGCGGGACATCGACCTGCGGCTGCGCACCGAGGTCACGGACCTCGACCCCGACGGGCAGCGGGTACGCGCGCGTGACCTCGAATCCGGCACCGAGTCCTGGACGTCGTACGACAAACTCGTGATCGCCACCGGCGCCCGGCCGATCCGGCCGGACATTCCAGGCATGGACGCCCCCGGGGTGCACGGCGTGCAGACACTGGACGACGGCCAGGCGCTCCTCGACACACTGGCACGCACGCGTGGCCGCCGCGCGGTGGTCGTCGGGGCCGGCTACATCGGCGTGGAGATGGCCGAGGCGCTCATCAACCGCGGCTACGAGGTGACGGTAGTCAACCGCGGCAGCGAACCCATGTCGACCCTCGACCCCGACATGGGCCGCCTGGTGCACGAGGCCATGGAGGGCCTGGGCATCACGATGGTGAACGACGCCGAGGTCACCAAGATCCTCACGGGTGACGACGGCCGGGTACGGGCGGTGACGACCCGCGACCGCGACTTCCCGGCGGACGTCGTCGTGCTCGGCATCGGCGTCCGTCCCGAGACGACACTCGCGAAGACGGCCGGCCTCCCCCTCGGTACGCACGACGGCCTTCTCACGGACCGCTCGATGCGGGTGCGCGGCCACGAGAACATCTGGGCGGGCGGCGACTGCGTCGAGGTCCTCGACCTGGTCTCCGGCCAGGAACGGCACATCGCGCTCGGCACCCACGCCAACAAGCACGGCCAGGTCATCGGCACCAACGCCGGCGGCGGCTACGCCACGTTCCCGGGCGTGGTCGGCACGGCGGTCAGCAAGGTCTGCGACCTGGAGATCGCGCGCACGGGACTGCGCGAGAAGGACGCCCACCGCGTGGGCCTGCGCTTCGAGGCGGTCACCATCGAGTCGACCAGTCGCGCGGGCTACTACCCGGACGCCTCTCCCATGACGGTCAAGATGCTCGCCGAACACCGCACGGGCCGCCTCCTCGGCGTCCAGATCGTCGGCCGGGAGGGCGCGGGCAAGCGAGTCGACATCGCAGCGGTCGCCCTCACGGCCGGCATGACTGCGGAACGGATGACGACCCTGGACCTCGGCTACGCCCCACCGTTCTCCCCCGTCTGGGACCCGGTCCTGGTGGCAGCCCGCAAGGCGGCGGCAAAGGTCCGCGAGACTTTGTAGGGGCGGCGGGGCACCGCCCTTCTTTCAGGGGCGCGGGGAACTGCGCGAACGGCCACAATCGGCCCCGCACCCGGCAGCGAAACCGCACCCCTTCGGCGAAACCCTACGCAGTCCCAGCCGTACCGTTGATCCGGTCAATGGCCTGCCGCGCCTGCTCCGCCGGCGGCCGAGACGGCAAGGACGACACCGACGCGGAAGCCGAAACAGCCGGCGGCTGCTCCCCCGCCGGCTTCGCGTGCGCGGCAACCCTGGACGACCGCAGCCGGTGACTCACCGCCTCCTCCAGCGTCACGGGCCGCCGCATCTGGGCCGCCAGCCGCCCGGCCTCCTGGCCGAGCCGGGCCACGTCCTCCCAGGGGAGCCGCACCACCAGCGTCAACTCCGCCTCACCGTCCGGCAGTGCGTGCATCGCAGGAGTAACTCGGTCGTTCATCGCCTGTTCCTCACGTCGGCCCCGCGACCCGCCTTCCCCGCGCCGCGGGCGGTTGCCGACACATACGCACGCCCGGACGGCCGCGTTCACCGCCGCACCCGATTCACCGGCGACTCGTGCGGTGTCTCCGCCCGTCAGCCGGTCATGGCCAGCCGCAGCCCCAGTCCGACGATGACCGTGCCCGTGATCCGGTCCAGCACGCGGCGTGCCGCGGGACTCTGGAGCCGGACGCGCAGGGCGCGGGCGCAGCCGATGAGGGCCGTCGACCAGACCAGGCCCAGGGCGATGTGCACCGAGGCGAGCAGCACGCCGGTGGTGAAGTGGGGTGCGCCGGCGGGGATGAACTGCGGCAGCACGGCGACGTAGAAGACGCCCACCTTGGGGTTGAGCAGGTTGGTGAACGCGCCCTGACGCCATCCCTCCCCCAGGCTGTTGCGCACGGTCACCTCGCCGGGCGAGTCCCCGGCCGTCGAGCCCCGGCGGCGCAGCGTGTCCACCAGCATGCGTCCGCCGAGCCACAGGAGGTACACGACGCCCGCCCAGCGCAGGATCTCGTACGCCGCCTGAGAGGCGGTGATCAGGGCCGTGAGCCCGAGGGAGGTGAGGACGCCCCACACCAGGACGCCGGTCTGAACTCCCAGAACCACGCCCCAGGCCCTGCGGTGGCGGCCGAGCGCGGCGGTCCGCAGGATGAGCGCGGTGTCGATGCCCGGCGTGAGGGTGAGCAGCCCGACGACCAGGACGAAGGACCACAGTGCGGAGTCAGGGGTCATGGCCGTGCGGGGGGCCTTCCGTGGGCAGCAGCAGGACGTAACGGAGCTCCTGCCGGTAGGCGGGGAGCAGGACCTGTGAGGTGACGGTGATCGTCTCAGGGGAGACGTGGGGCAGGCGCAGTTCGTAGCGGTGCCCGTGCCGGTAGGCGAGGACCTTCGGGCTGTGGTCCCACAGTCCGCGGCACACGGGGTCGTCCAGGACGGCGTCGCGCAGCGCGGCGAGGTTCTCGTCGTCGGGGCGGGTCACCAGCGCGAAACGCAGCAGGGCGAGGTACTGCGCGGCGTGCCGCGGCCAGTCCACGATCTGCTCGCGGGCCGTGGCGGTGGTCAGTGCCCAGCGCATGAGGTTGGCTCCCGGTTCACGAACCCAGGGGAACCAGTGGGCCATGGCCGCGTTGTGGTCGAGGACGTTCCACGCCCGGTCGGTGAGGTAACTGGGGAACTCGGTCTGCGCCGAGGCGAGTTCGGCCAGCTCGTCCATGAAGTCCGGCGGGCCTTCGTCCTCGTCCGACTGTCCGCCGGCCCCGGCGAGCGCGTGCCCGTACAGCGCCATGCGTTCGTCGGGGCCGAGCAGCAGAGCCTGGGAAAGGCGTTCGAGCACCTCGGTGGAGAGCGGTACGCGCATGCCGGTCTCGAGATTCCGATACCAGCGTTCACTCACACACATGCGGTCGGCTACTTCTTTTTGAGGTAATGGTCTCCCCCTGTTCATTTTGCTTCCCGCTTCCACTCGCCAAGCGCGTAGCAGATCGGGCAGCACACCAGTGCCGCATTTGTTGTCCGACATGGAAGAAACAGACTGGGTGCGACGTGACACTACTCGGAAACACTCCCTCTGCGTATCGCCGGGAGAACACACCGTAACAAGGCCGGGGGTGACTCGCGAAAGCGGTTCGGCAAGAAGTGAAGGCCGTCACGCCGGTGCACGGAGTCCGCTCGGGTACGTATGCCCTGCTCGGCGCGGTAAGGCCGGGGAACCGGCAGAAAATTGCCGGTCCTCGACCGGTCGCCCGCCCTGTTCCGAGGTGCTCTTCCGGGAATTCCCGGACTGCAAAGCAACGGCAAAAAGCTGCCGGTTGACGGACGTTGTCGGCCGCTGACAGCATCACCGACGTGTGCCGCTCACCTATCCATCGCGGAACAGTTGCATACGATCCGTCCGGGCCTGAGAGCCGGATTCCAGACCGCATTCCGCGCGACATTCAATGCGCCGTTCAGTTCGCGTCCGTTCGCCATTCCAGCTCGCCACCCAGGCATCCGGCGACCGTTTCCCCGCCGCATTCCGCATATCCATAGGAATGCGTCCACGCAGCAATTATCCGCTGCCCAGACCCTTCGAACACGTCGAACGCTTCGAACCCCAGGAGTACGCATGACCGTCTCCACCGCCGAGCCCGGCACGTTCACAGGATCCCCCCTCCCCGGGGACAGCAGCAGTCTGCACCGGGTGGTCCAGGACCTTGCCCGGGGCGTGCGGACCGCCCACCCCGTGCGGGACACCCTCGCCAATCAGGAGCTGGCGAAGGTTCTCTCGTCCTGGGACTCCTCACCCGCTCCCGTGCACCCGGACGCGCTCGTCGCTCCCCTCTTCCCCGAGCCGTCGCGTGCGGCGGGGGTCCCCTTCCTGCCGAAGGAGCGGCTCCTGTCGCGGGAGGAGAAGAGCGCCGCCGCCGACGCCTTCACGCGGGTGCTGGAGAGCTGCGAGTTCACGAGCGGTCCCGCCGTCACCGCCTTCGAGGACGCCGTCGCCGACTACGTGGCCCTGCCCTGCGCCGTCGCGACCGGCAGTGGGACCGACGCGCTCGTCATCGCTCTGCGTGCGGTGGGGGTCGGGCCGGGTGACGAGGTGATCATGCCGGCCAACAGCTTCGCCGCCACCGAGAACGCGGTCTTCGCCTGCGGTGCCGTGCCCGTGCTCGCCGACGTGACCCGGCCGGACGGCAACCTGGACCCGGAGTCGGTGGCGGAGCGGATCACTCCGCGCACCGTGGCCGTCCTTCCCGTCCATCTGTACGGCAAGCTCGCCGACATGGCGGGGCTGCGTGCCGTCGCCGACCGGCAGGGTCTGCGGATCGTCGAGGACGCCTGCCAGGCGCTCGGGGTGACCGGTGTGGGGCAGTACTCCGACGCGGCCGCCCTCAGTTTCAACCCGTACAAGAACGTCGGGCTGTGCGGGAAGGCCGGTGCCGTCGTCACCGGCTCGGCCGAGATCGCCGAGCGCTGCCGGGTGATCGGCTACCACGGCTTCGAGCCGGGCCGGAAGAACGTCAAGTGCGAGGCGTTCGGGCTCAACGCGCGCATCGACAACACCATGGCCGCAATCGGTCTGGCCCTGCTGCCCTGGACCAGTCTGCGCGGGCTGCGGCGCACCTATCTCGCCCGGCGCTATGTGGACGCGCTCCGCCCCCTCGCCGAGGAGGGCGTGCTCGAAGCGCCCGCTTTCGCTCCCGACCACTCCTGGCACCTGTTCCCCGTGCTGCCGGCCGGCGGTGCGGCGGCCCGCGACGCGCTGCTGGAGGACCTGGCGCGGACGAGCCGGGTGGAGTCGGACGTCTACTACCCCGTCCTGACGCACCGGCAGGAGACACCGGTGCGCGAGCGGCTCTTCGGACGGGCGCACCTGCCGCGGACCGAGTGGCTGCACAACCGGGTGCTGCACCTGCCGCTGCACGCGGGTCTGTCCCTCGGCGAGCAGGACCGCGTGGTCGAAGCCCTGTACGCGGCGACGCGCCGGGCCCGGTGACGGCATGACCGACACCCTGCCGTTCGACGCCACCGGCGGCCCGGCTCCAAGCCGGCCGCCCCACCTGCGCCTGCCGGAGCCGGCGGGCTGGGCCGCGTTCTCCGACTTCGACGAGACCTACCTGGCCCATGCCGCGACCGCTGGGCAACGGGCCCACCTCGCCGCGCTGGAGGAGTTCCTGCTGACGGAGGCCGTGGAGCACGGTCTGCTGTTCGGCTGGGTCACCGGCAGCTCGCTGGCCTCCGTGCGGGAGAAGATGGCCCGCTGCGGTGCCCGTGTCCTGCCGCACTTCGTGGCCGGCGCGCTGGGCACCGAGCTGACGTTCTTCCCCGACGGCGTCGCCCGCCCGGACCCCGAGTGGCGGCAACTGCTGCGGGACAGCGGATTCGACCGGGTCCGGGTCACGAAGGCCGTGGACCGTCTCGCCCGGCACGGTGTCGAGCTGTTCCCGCAGAACGCCCCGCACACCGGGAACCCGACCGCGTTCCTGGTCAACTACTACTTCCGCTCCCTCGGCGACCCGCGGCGCGACGAGCAGAGCCTGGACCGCGTGCGCGAACTCGCCCGCGAGCACGGCCTCGGGCTCAACATCAGCCGCTGCAACCCCGCCACCGGGGACCCCGCCGACTGCTACGACGTCGACTTCCTCCCGCCGGTGTGCGGCAAGCGCAACGTCGTCCGGCACCTGTGCGCCCGCTTCGGCGTCGCGCCGGAGCGGACCCTCGCGTTCGGCGACAGCGGCAACGACCTGGAGATGCTGGGCGCCGTGGGCCACGGCTACCTCGTCGCCAACTGCACGGCCGAGGCCAGGAGCCGCTTCCCGCAGGTGTCGCCGCACCCGCACGCCCAGGCCCTCCTCACCGCCTTCCGTCACCACCTCCGCCGCTGAACCGCTTCCCCCGGTCCGGCGAGTCCGGGCCGGAGGGGCGTCCCTGAGAGAGGCAGACCATGCAGATAGGAATCATCGGCGCCGGCGGCATCGCCCTCGCCCACCTGCGCGCCGCCGAGACCGTCCCCGGCGTCGAACCGGCCGGTGTGTACGACGTGCTGCCGGACAAGGCAGCGGAGCTGGCCGAGCGCTTCGGCTGCCCCGTCTTCTCCTCAACGTCCGAGCTGTACCGGCACGTCGACGCCGTCGTCATCGCCTCGCCCAACCACACGCACGCCGACTACGCCGAGGAGGCCGTCCGGCACGGCAGGCACGTGCTGTGCGAGAAGCCGATGACGACCACGGTGGCGGAGGCCGAGCGCATCACCGCGCTGGCCGAGGAGAGCGGCCTGGTGTGCGCCATGGGCTTCAACTACCGCTATCTGGAGGCCATCGGCGAGATCAGGAACCTGGTACGGAGCGGGGAGCTGGGCTCCATCCTCTTCGCGGAGGCCGGTTTCCGGCGCGGCAGCGCCCTGACCCGCTCCCGTTTCACCTGGCGGGACAGCGCCCTGGGCCGTTCCACCAGCGGCTCCCTCGGCGACCTGGGCGTGCATCTGGTCGACATGCTCGACCGCCTCTTCGACAGCCCGGTCGACAGCACGAGCTGCCGCACCAAGCTCCAGGTCAACGTGCCGCAGAAGGAGGGCCAGGACGTCCAGGTCGACGACTACGCCTTCGTCAGCGGCCGTCTGGAGAACGGCACCTTCTTCAACCTGGTCACCTCCAAGTCCTCGCTGCCGGAGGAGCTCGGCTTCTCGTTGAAGATCATCGGCGACCGCAAGGAGCTGTACTACCACTCCAAGGACGACACGACGTACTTCCTGAAGTCCCGTGTCACCTGGGAGCAGGGCACGTTCGCCCGCGAGGAGACGCTCGCCTCGCCGCCCGGTGAGGTGCCCGGCTGGAGCGACACCTTCCGGCACCAGCTGCGGGAGTGGCGCGACGCGGTCACCGCGCGGGACACCGGCACCGCGCGGAGCGCCGACAGCGCCCTGGCCGGCTTCGGCGCCGGCCTGCGCAGCCAGCGGGTGCTGGAGCGCCTGCTGGCGGGCGACCAGCAGTACGAGCTCGCCTCGTCGGTGACCTCGTGACACCGCGCGAGGCACACGGCAAGGGCGCCGCAGGGAAGAGGAATGTCTCTTGACCGGGACCTCGGCGCAGGCCGCGCCACCCGGCACCACCGTGGCGCGGCCCCTGTTCAGTCCGTTCGCCGTCGTCGCGTCGTGCGTGGGCTTCGCCCTGATCGGGGCCCTGCAGGCGCTGTACGGTCCGGCGATCCCCGCGTTCCGCACCGAGTTCGGCCTCTCGCCGGCCGCCGCCGGGCTGAGCCTGAGCGCTCACTTCGTCGGCGGCGTGGCCGGTGTGCTGCTGCTCAACCGGGTGCACGGGCGACTGGGCAACAGAACGCTGCTGTCCGCCTCGTACGCGCTGATGGCTCTCGGCGGGGCCGGCTTCGCGCTGGCCCCGGCCTGGCCGTGGGCGCTGGCCTGCGCGCTGGTGACCGGGGTGGGCTTCGGCGGCATCGACTACGGCCTCAACCAGCTGTTCTCGGTGGGGTTCGGCCGCCGCAGCCCGGCCATGCTCAACATCATCGGCGCGGCCTACGGCCTCGGTGCCGTGGGCGGTCCCGCGCTCCTGGGGCTGCTGGGCCCGGGCGAGTACCCGGCCGTCTTCGCCGGGTTCGCCGCGCTGTCCGCCGCACTGGTGCTGGCGCAGCACGGCGTGCGCGAGGGCGGGGAGGCGCCCGACCCGCCGCCGTCCGACGAGAAAGGCGAGGAGGGCGAGGAGAGCGAGGCGGGAACTCCCGGGCTGCGGGCCTCGGTGGCCGTGGTCGTCTCGGTCTTCATCGTGCTGTACGTCCTGATGGTGGCGGTGGAGACCGGAGTCGGCGGCTGGGAGCCGACGCATCTGGAGTCCGTCGGGCACGACGCGGCGACCGCGGCCACGGCGACCTCGGCCTTCTGGCTGATGGTGACCGTGGGACGGCTGCTGGTCGCACCGCTGACGCTGCGCTGGTCCGTGCAGACGATCATGGTCGTCAGCTCCGTCGGCATGGTGGCCTGCCTCCTGCTCGCCCTCATCCCGGCGGCGGCGCCGTACGCGTACGCCGGTGTCGGCCTCTTCCACGCGCCGATCTTCCCCACGGGGCTGCCGTGGCTGTCCCGGGCGGTGCCGCGGGCGCGGCGGGCGGGAGCCTATGTGATCGCCGCCTCGATGATCGGCGGGGTGGCCGCCGGGCCGGTGCTGGGCAAGGGCATCGAACTGGCCGGTGTCGGCGCCGTACCGGTGCTGCTGGCCCTGCCCGCGGCCGGTTGTCTCGCGGCCACCTGGTGGCTGATCCGGGCCACCCGGGACCGCTCGCCGTCCTGAACCGCGAACTCGCTCACGTGAGAGGCTGTCATGCTGTACGAGAACGCCAGCGACGTCATACTCGACGATATTTTCCTCGGCCTCACCGGCTTCATCCCCGGAGTGGAACTCGCCCTGAAACTGGAGGGGCTGAACCCGGCCGGGTCGATCAAACTGAAAACGGCGGTGGGGCTCGTGGAGGCCGCCGAGAACAGCGGCGCCCTCCTCCCCGGCGGCCATGTCATCGAGTCCTCGTCGGGCAACCTGGGCATCGCGCTCAGCTCGGTCTGCGCCGCCCGGGGATACGCCTTCACCTGCGTGGTGGACCCCAACACCTCGCAGCAGAGCAAGGCGCTGATGCGAGCCCTCGGAGCCGAGGTGGTCCAGGTCGGCGAACGCGACGCGTGCGGCGGCTATCTGCAGTCCCGCATCGACTACATCGCGGCGCGACTGCGCGAGCACCCCTCGCTGGTGTGGCCGAACCAGTACGCGAACCAGGCCAACCCCCAGGCGCACCACGACACGACCGCACCCTCGATCATCAAGCAGTTCCCCACGGTCGACCACCTGTTCGTCGGGGCGGGCACCACCGGGACGCTGATGGGCGTGGCCCGGTACTTCCGGCAGTACTCCCCGCACACCCGGATCGTCGCCGTGGACACGGAGGGGTCGATCACCTTCGGCTTCCCTCCGGGCCCCCGGCGCATCCCCGGACTCGGTACCAGCCGCCGGCCCGAGATCTTCCGTCCCGGTCAGGCCGACGAGACCGTCCTGGTGCCCGAGGCGGACGCGATCCGCATGTGCCGCCGGCTCGCGGCCGAACGGGGGCTGCTCCTCGGCGGATCGACCGGAGCGGTGCTGTCGGGTGTGCAGCGGCTGCACGCGGACATTTCCTCCGGGTCCCGGGTGGTGGCGATCTCCCCGGACAACGGCGACCGCTACCTCCAGACCGTCTACAGCGACGAATGGGTCCTCGACCACTACTCCCCCGCCGCCCTGGAAACGGCCGGCTGAACCCGCGAACACCGTCTTGGGAGAACAGGAACAGAGCATGTTCGAATTCAGCGTCATAGGGGGCCGAACGGCCCGGCAGATCATCGCCGACCACCGTCCCGACATCGTGAGCGAGGTCAGGGAGACCTACCTCACCCACCGGGCCGGGGACACGGTGAACCCGGACAGCTACTTCCTCCGCTTCCCGGAGAAGCCGGACAGCCGGATCATCGCCCTCCCCGCCTATCTCGGCGGCAAGCACGGGCTGGCGGGGATCAAGTGGATCTCCAGCTTCCCGCGCAACATCGAGCGGGGCGTTCCCCGCGCCTCGGCGGCCCTGCTGCTCAACGACTACACGACCGGCTACCCCTTCGCGGTGCTGGAGGCGTCCCAGATCAGCGCCGCCCGCACCGCGGCCTCCGCGGTGCTCGCCGCCGAGGTGCTCACGGGCGGCACCGCCGCCCGGCGGGTCCTCCTGGTGGGCGGCGGCATCATCGCCCGCAACATCACGGAGTTCTTCGCCGCCCGGGGCTGGACCTTCGACAGCCTCGCGGTCCACGACCGCAGCCCGGAGTACGCCGCGGCGCTGGCCGACCACACCTCCACCCGGCTCGGGTACGCCTCGGAGGTGGGGTCCGACCTGCCGGCCGAGCTGGAGAAGGCCGACCTCGTCGTCCTCGCCACCACGGCCGCCGTGCCGCACATCGTCGACCCGGACTCCTTCGCCCCGGGCCAGGTAGTGCTGAACATCTCGCTGCGGGACATCGCGCCGGAGATCATCGCGGAGTCGTACAACGTGGTCGACGACGTCGAGCACTGCCTCAAGGCCGACACCTCCGTGCACCTGGCCGAGCAGAAGTACGGCCACCGCGACTTCATCACCGGGACGCTGGCCGACGTCATGCGGGGGGACGCCGTGGTGGGAGACGACAGGCCCGCGGTCTTCTCGCCGTTCGGGCTCGGCGTCCTGGACCTCGCGGTCGGCGCCTTCGTCTACCAGAAGGCCGTGGAGACCAACGCCCACACGGTCATCGAGGACTTCTTCGGGGAGACCCGGCGCTGGTGAGCCGCCGGCTCACAGCCACCCGTCATCCGCTCGCGCCTGTCACCGCCCCTTCCGAAAGAGGACAAGCCATGCAGCCCGCCCGCTTCCTGCCCGGCCCGCCCGCTCCCCGTCCGGAGCGCGGGATCTTCTCCCTCGGCGAACTGACGTCCGAGACCGTGCACCGACTGGCGCGCCGCGCCTGCGACTTCCACGAGGACCCGAAGGCCGGCGGACGGCCGCTGGACGGCCGGACGGTCGGGGTCCTGTTCACCCGGACCTCCACCCGGACCCGCACCGCGTTCACGGCGGGCGCCATCAAGCTCGGCGGTACGCCCGTGTCGTTCGGTCCGGACGATCTCCAGACGAACACGGGCGAGTCGCTGACGGACACCGGTCGCGTGCTCGGTTCCATGCTGGACCTGCTGGTGGCCCGGACCGCGGGCCCGCTCCACGAGCTGCGCACGCTCTCCGGCTCCGGAGGCATCCCGGTGATCAACGCCATGGCGACCGAGGAGCACCCCACCCAGGGCATCTGCGACCTGGCCACCATCTCCCTGGTCAGGGGCGGCCTCGAAGGCGTGAGCGTGCTGTACGTCGGAGAGGGCAACAACACGGCGACCGCCCTCGCCCGGGGGCTGTCGCACGTCTCCGGCTGCCGGGTCACCTTCGCCACCCCGCCCGGGTACGGGCTCCCCGCGGAGGTGCTGGAGGAGGCCGCCAAGCGCGGCGCCGAGCACGGCACGGAGGTGGTCGAGTCGCACTCCATGGACGAGCTGCCCGACCGGGTCGACTTCGTCTACACCACGCGCTGGCAGACGACCGGCACCAGCAAGGGCGACGCGCACTGGCGGCAGACGTTCCGCCCCTTCCACGTCGACGAGGCCCTCATGAACCGCTGGCCGGACGCCTGGTTCCTGCACGATCTGCCGGCGCACCGCGGCGAGGAGGTCGCGGCCGGGGTGCTGGACGGAGAGCGGTCCGTGGCCTGGATCCAGGCCCGGATGAAGCTCACCAGCGCCATGGCGGCACTCGAGTGGGCGGCCGGGACGGCCTGAGACCTCCGGTGCCGGGCGGGCCCGGGCCGTCAGCGGGCGGTGTACGTGTGAACGTACGCGACGAACCGGGCCGGCGTGTGCGTGCGGCCCTGCGCCCCGGGCCGCGTCAGCGCGCCGTGTGCGTGTGGACGTACTCCACCAGCCGCGTCAGCGCGTCCGGGCCCGTGGACGGCATGACGCCGTGGCCGAGGTTGAAGACGTGGCCCTCCAGGTTCGCCGCCGAGTCCAGGACCTCGCGGGTCTTGGCCTCGACGGCCTCCGTCGTGGCGAAGAGCACCGTCGGGTCGAGGTTGCCCTGGAGTGCCTTGCCGGGGCCGACGCGGCGGGCGGCCTCGTCCAGCGGGACGCGCCAGTCGACGCCGACGACGTCCGCGCCGGCCTCGCCCATGAGCCGCAGCAGCTCTCCGGTGCCGACGCCGAAGTGGATGCGCGGGACGCCGTATCCGGCCACGGCCTCGAAGACCTTCGCCGACGCCGGCAGCACCGAGCGCCGGTAGTCGCTGGGGGCGAGGGCACCGGCCCAGGAGTCGAACAGCTGGACCGCCGAGGCGCCCGCCTCGATCTGCACCTTCAGGAAGGCGGCCGTGATGTCGGCGAGGCGGTCGAGCAGGTCGGCCCACAGCTCGGGGTCGCCGTACATCATCGCCTTGGCGTTCTCGTACGTGCGGGACGGGCCGCCCTCGACGAGGTAGCTGGCCAGGGTGAAGGGGGCACCGGCGAAGCCGATCAGGGGCGTGGCGCCGAGCTCGCCGGTGAGCAGGCCGATGGCCTCGGTGACGTAGGAGACGTCCTCGGGGGTCAGGTCGCGCAGTTGGGCGAGGTCCGCGCGGGTGCGGATCGGGCGCTCGACGACCGGGCCGACGCCGGGCTTGATGTCGAGGTCGACGCCGATGGCCTTGAGCGGGACGACGATGTCGCTGAAGTAGATCGCCGCGTCGACACCGTGCCGGCGCACCGGCTGGAGCGTGATCTCGGTGACCAGCTCGGGCCGCATGCAGGACTCGAGCATCCCGATGCCCTCGCGCACCTTGCGGTACTCCGGCAGTGAGCGCCCGGCCTGCCGCATGAACCACACCGGCGTGTGCGGCACGGGCTCGCGCCGGCAGGCCTTGAGGAAGGCGGAGTCGTACGGGGCGGACGGCTGCTGGGCCCGGGGGGCGTCGTTGGCACTCACGGGCCAAGTTTCGCACGCCCCCGATGGGCGGGATTCAGCCCCTGGAGGGGCGCGGGGTGTCTAGCCCGGCACCCGGGCTCCGGTCCCCGTAACCTTCCGGCATGGCTGCGGCTCAGGGACGACTGTCGGACGGCGCTGGCGGAATGGACGAAGCGAAGGACACCGAGAAAGACCGGCGGGAGGCGGACACCCTCCCGCTGCCCTTCCGGGCCGCCGTCGACGCGCTCAAGGCGGCGCGGCTGCGGCCCCAGATCGAGGTGGAGCCGACGCCCCCGCCGAAGCGGCTCGCCCCCTACGCCTACGCGTTGGAGGCCGCGGTCGTCGACGGCGACGAGGACTTGGCCGACGGTCGGCTGGTGCTGCTGCACGACCCGGCGGGGCACGAGGCCTGGCAGGGCACGTTCCGGCTGGTGACGCTGGTGCGCGCGGAACTGGAGCCGGAGATGGCCGCGGACCCGCTGCTGCCGGAGGTGTGCTGGTCCTGGCTGACCGGTGCGCTCCAGACGCGCGGGCTGACGTGCGGGGAGCCGAGCGGCACGGTCACGCGGGCGAGCTCGCACTACTTCGGCGGTCTGTCCGCGCGCCCGGCCGCCTCACAGATCGAGATCCGTGCCTCGTGGACGCCGCGTGAGGGCCTGGGCGGGGTCCCGGACACGGCCGCGCACCTGGCGTCCTGGTGCGATCTGCTCGCCCAGGTCGCGGGGCTGCCGCCGGCCGGGCCGGGGGACGCGTCGGTGGTGACGCTGCCTCAGCGGCGAGGACCGCAGTCCCGCTGATCGAACCTGCTGCGACCCCGTACTGATCGAACCTGTACGGGGCGGTCAACGCTGCCCTGTCGACGATCACACCTGCATCCCCCTCTTGGCCGAATCACTTTGTCGATACGGCCACTTTCGACCGTGTACCGACGCAGACCGAAACCGTTCGACCTTCGAATGATCGACCGCGTGTCCGAATTGTACGGATTGTTATCACCGATTCGTGATCATTCTCTAAAGGCGGACGGGGTGAGTGCCGAAGACGACTGTGACCTTGAAAGCACGGTTCGTCCCGGCTTCACCCCCACGAGCCGGCCCCGTCCCGCACCCCAGGAGGCCTGGTGTCCGTTCTCCTCGAGCAGCCCGCAAGCCTGGTCGCCTACCGCCCGAACAAGCCGACCGCCATGGTGGTCGTGGCCGACCCGCGCGTCCGCTCCACCGTCACCCGCCACCTGTGGGCGCTCGGTGTGCGCGATGTCATCGAGGCCTCGTCCATCGCGGAGGCTCGTCCCCGCATCGGCAACCCCCGCGACATCTGCGTCGCCGACGTCCACCTGCCGGATGGCTCCGGCCTCACCCTGCTGTCGGAGACCCGCGCCGCGGGCTGGCCCAACGGGCTCGCCCTCTCCGCAGCCGACGACATCGGCGCCGTGCGCAACGCGCTCGCCGGCGGTGTCAAGGGCTACGTCGTCACCGGCACGCGCACCAACGTCGGGCTCCCCACCCGCCCGGGCGCCGCCCCCATCGGCGCCGCCGCCGCACGCCTGCACCGCCGCCCCCCGGGTGCCCCGAGCCACCCGGGCGGCTACCGCGAGCTGTCCGGCCGCGAGGTCGAGGTCCTGCGGCTGGTCGCGGAAGGCCAGTCGAACAAGGCCATCGGCGTCTCGATGGGCCTGTCCGCACTGACCGTCAAGAGCCACCTTGCCCGCATCGCCCGCAAGCTCGGCACGGGCGACCGCGCCGGGATGGTCGCGGTGGCCCTGCGGACGGGAATCATCCACTGATCCACTCCACGATGCCCCCCCTGTGATCATTCACTCCCGTGAACGGAACCGGCCGTGGATCCCGATCACGTCACTCACGGTTCGCGAATCCGACACTTCCCCGACCTGACTGGTTTGCGACCCTCTGGCGCCCGTCGACGGAACGTTCCGTCGACGGGCGCTGTCCATACACGGATACCCTTGACATGTGACCGACGCCCACGAGACCGCAGCAGACAGCTCACTGCGAACCACCGGAGGCGCCCCTCCGGACGACGGCGGATCTTCTGCTACGGAGGCGCCGATCCCTTTGCTGGAACCACGTGAGGGCATTCCGCCCGTGATCGCGGACGAGGCTGCCCTGGCCCGAGTGATCGCCGCCTTCGAGGCCGGCTCCGGCCCGGTCGCCGTCGACGCCGAGCGGGCGTCCGGCTACCGCTACGGCCAGCGCGCCTACCTGGTCCAGCTGCGCCGCCAGGGCGCCGGTACCGCCCTGATCGACCCCGTGGCCTGCCCCGACCTGTCCGCCCTGGGCGAGGCCCTCTCCGGCGTCGAGTGGGTGCTGCACGCCGCCACCCAGGACCTGCCCTGCCTGCGCGAGATAGGCATGGTGCCGACGCGGCTGTTCGACACCGAGCTGGCCGGGCGGCTCGCCGGGTTCCCCCGGGTCGGCCTCGGCGCGATGGTCGAGGGCGTCCTCGGTTACGTCCTGGAGAAGGGACACTCCGCCGTCGACTGGTCCACCCGGCCGCTGCCCGAGCCCTGGCTGCGGTACGCGGCGCTGGACGTCGAGCTGCTCGTCGACCTGCGCGACGCGCTGGAGAAAGAACTCGACCGGCAGGGCAAGCTGGAGTGGGCCTGCCAGGAGTTCGACGCGATCGCCTCCGCTCCCCCGCCGGAGCCCCGCAAGGATCCGTGGCGGCGTACGTCCGGCATGCACAAGGTGCGCCGGCGGCGACAGCTGGCCGTCGTACGGGAGCTGTGGCAGACCCGGGACCGGATCGCGCAGCGGCGGGACGTCTCACCCGGCAAGGTGCTCGGGGACGCGGCGATCGTGGAGGCCGCGCTGGCGGTGCCGGCCAACGTGCACGCGCTGGCCGCGCTGAACGGTTTCGGACACCGGATGAGCAAGCGGCAGCTGGAGCAGTGGCAGGCGGCCGTGGACCGGGCGAAGGCGTTGAGCGAGGCGCAGTTGCCGCAACTGGGGCAGCCGGTGACCGGGCCTCCGCCGCCGCGGGCCTGGGCGGACAAGGATCCTGTCGCCGCGGCTCGGCTGTCCGCGGCCCGGGCGGGGGTCTCGGCGCTGGCCGAGCAGCTCACCATGCCGCAGGAGAATCTGATCACGCCGGACACCGTTCGGCGGGTCTGCTGGGAGCCGCCGGCGGTGGTCGATGCCGAGTCCGTGGCGGCCGCGCTCGCGGGCTACGGCGCGCGGCCGTGGCAGGTGGAGCTGGTGACGCCGGCACTGGTGGAGGCCCTGGCCGTCAAGGAGGCCTAGCCGCCGTAGAGCTCGGTCGTACGGCGGCTGCGCGCCCCTGCGAGGCAGGTCTCCTACTTCGTGGCACCCCGCGTGAAACCGTTGTAGATGAACCGCTGCAGGAACAGGAAGACGACCAGCGTCGGGACGATGACGAGGATCGCGCCTGCCGAGATGGTCTCCCAGTGGGCTCCGAAGGGGCCCTTGAAGCGGAACAGGGACGTCGAGATCACGCCAAGATCTTCGGAGGGCATGTAGAGGAAGGGGATGTAGAAGTCGTTGTAGACGTTGATCCCCTTCACGATCACGACGGTCGCGATCGCCGGCTTGAGCAGAGGGAAGATGACCTTCCGGTACACCGTGAAGGCGTTGGCGCCGTCGATGCGGGCCGACTCGTCCAGTGAGACGGGGATGGACCGTACGAACTGCAGGAAGATGTAGATCGACACGATGTCCGTGCCCGTGT
The DNA here is from genome assembly GCF_044459945.1 of Streptomyces sp. NPDC050164. Classification (NCBI taxonomy): domain Bacteria; kingdom Bacillati; phylum Actinomycetota; class Actinomycetes; order Kitasatosporales; family Streptomycetaceae; genus Streptomyces; species Streptomyces sp. NPDC050164. The sequence continues at coordinate 17,683 of NZ_JBITJK010000030.1, read as the reverse complement.
AGAGCGCGATCGGCGCCCAGAGGCTGTCGAACATCCCGAGGCTGTTGACGATCTGGAAGGTGGCCACCTGGGTGGTCACCCCGGGGACCAGCGCGGCGACCAGGAACAGGGCCAGGACCAGCTTGCGGAAGCGGAACCGGAAGCGGTCGATGACGTACGCCGTCATCGAGCCGATGAGGACCGTGCCCCCGATGGCGACGACCAGGATGACCGCCGTGTTGCCGAACGCCGAGAGCATCCGGCCGTCCTGGAACGCCGTCACGTAGTTGTCGAAGTTGAGCGGGTCGTCGGGCAGCGTGAGGGCGCCGCTGTCGTCCGCCATCTCCCCGGAGGTCTTCAGCGAGGTCAGGAAGACCACGGTGAGCGGCAGGAGCACGACCAGCGTCGCGAGGACCAGGGACAGGTACACGAGGGCACGGGCCACGGCACGGCGCTTCATACGAGGTCCACCTTGTCGTCCGGGACGAGGCGCCGCTGCACCCAGGTCACCGCCAGGATGATCAGCAGCAGTACGACGGCCGCCGCCGAGGCGAGGCCCGTCTTGTTGAACTGGAAGGCCAGCTTCACCGTCTGGATCACGAAGGTCTCGGTGCCGGTCGCGCCGCCGGTCATGATGTACGGGATCTCGAAGACGGACAGCGACCCGGAGACGGACAGGATCACCGACAGGCTCAGCACGGGCCGGATGCCGGGCGCGATGATGTGGCGGAACTGCTGCCAGCGGTTCGCCCCGTCCAGTTCGGCCGCCTCGTACAGCTCCCCCGGGATGGACTGGATCGCGCCGAGGAAGAGGACGAAGTTCAGGCCCAGGTAGCGCCAGACGGAGACGCCCGCGAGGGAGACGTTGGCCGAGGTCGGTGTGCCGAGCCAGGCGCGGTCGCCGTCGTAGCCGATCAGGCCCAGGATCGCGTCGAGGGTGCCGCCGTCCTGGAAGAAGTACAGGAAGACGAAGCCGATCGCGACGCCGTTGATCAGGTACGGGAAGAAGAGCACGCCCTTGAAGAAGTCGCGGAAGCGGACGTTGAAGCTCAGGACCGTGGCGAAGTAGAGGGCTGCGGCGATCTGCACCACGGACGCGGCGAGGTAGTAGCCGCTGACGAAGAACACCTCGAACAGCTCGGGGCGGGTGAAGAGTTCGGCGTAGTTCTCGGCACCCGTGTAGCGCAGCTCGGGGCTGACGCCGTCCCAGTCGGTGAAGCTGTACGCGACCATGTTGACGATCGGCGCGTAGGTGAAGGCGATCAGCAGGACGAGCGGGGCGATCAGGAACAGCCAGGGGGTCACGCCCCGCCACCGCCGCGGCCGGCGCGCGGCGGTGGGCGGTGGCGGCCCGGCGGGCGCGGCCGGCGGCCCCGGCCGCGCCGCCTTCCGGATGGTGTCGGTCATCAGGACCCCAGGTTCTGCTGCGCCTCGGTCCACTTCTCGCCCAGCCCGGTCAGGAAGTCGTCCAGGCTGCCCTTGCGGGCACCGCGGGCGAGGTCGACGAGGTCCTGGCGGTAGTCGGGCTTGTAGATGCCGACCTCGGACTGGTTGTCGATGGACTTGACCTCGGCGCCCTTGGTGTCGTCGATGTCGAGGAGCTTCACACCCGCCTCCTCGTAGGGCCCCAGGACGTCGGGCAGCGGGGCGTCCTTGAGGGGCGAGAGGGCCAGGTTGGCGTCCGCGTAGCCGGACTTGTCGGTGAACCAGTCGATCCAGGCGCGGGCGGCGGCCTTGCGGTCGGAGTTGATGTTGACGGCCTGGCTGTAGTCGGGCGACGTCACCGCGCAGAACGTGCCGTTCTTCTGGGCGGGGAACGGCATGAAGCCGATGTCGGCCGGGTCGGTGCCCGCCTGCTTCGCCGCGTCCTGCATCTGCACGATCGCCCAGGAGCCGAGCCACATCGTGGCGATCTCGCCCTTCGCCAGACGGGGTTTGGACGCCTCCCAGTTGGTGGTCGTCGGGTCCTTCTCGATGAGTCGCTCGTGCACGATGTCGTGGAGCAGCGTGTCACCGACTCGCAGGTCGGCGCCTTCCGCCCAGGGGTTGCCCTCGGCGAGCCTGGTGGTGGCCTGGGTGTCGCAGCCGACCGAGCCCCTGACGTCCGTCCACTGGGTCAGCGGCCACTTGTCCTTGAAGTTGGTGTAGTACGGGACCGCGTCCGTCTTGGACTTGATGGCCTTGAGGTCGTCGAGGAACTCGGCCGGGGTGGTGGGCCAGTCGGTGACGCCGGCCGCGTTCCACACCTTCTTGTTGTAGACGAAGCCCGGGACCACGCCGATCGGGCTCTGCCCGTAGACCTTGCCCTGCACGGTCGAGTAGTCGGTGAAGCGGTACTTCTTGCTGCGCTCGGCCTGGGTGCCGAGGGAGGCGAAGAACTTCGGGTAGTCCTTCTTCTCGATCACGGCCGGGATCATGAGGACGTCGCCGTAGTTCTCCGTGTTCATACGGATCTTGACCTCGCCCTCGTAGTCGGTGAGGCCCTCGAACTCGACCTTCACCTTGGGGTAGGTCTTGTTGAACTCGGCGGCGTACTTCTTCATCGTCCCGTCCTGCACGAGGTCGGTCCGGTGGGTGAGGACGGTGATGGTCCCGTCGACCTTGGCGGGATCGTCGGGCGCCTCGGCATCCGCGCCCTTCGAGGTGCCTCCGGTGCCGGTACAGCCCGAGGCCAGCAGGGCGGCGCCCACGGCGAGGGCGAGGACGGTACGGCGGTTCATGTGCATCAGCTCCGTTCGCGGAGAGGAACTCGGGACGGAAGAGCACGTGCGGTATGGCTGGTTCGGCACTCTGACAGCGCTTTCTCAACCGGTAAAGTCCCATTCCCGCCAACGCTGGGAAGACCTGTACACGACTCTTCACTGGACCGGTTAAGGGAGTGCGCATGCTGGAGGCCACACCGCTCGGCGACGGATGGATCCTGCGGCACGAGTCGGGCCCGCTTCCGGCCTCCGTGCCGGGCTGCGTGCACACCGACCTGATGGCGGCCGGGGTGATCCCGGACCCGTTCCTGGGCCTGGGCGAGTGTGAGGTGGCGTGGGTGGGGCGCCGGGACTGGACGTACGAGCGCGAGCTCACGAGCGCCTCCGCGCAGGAGCAGACCGACCTGGTCTTCGACGGGCTCGACACCGTCGCCGAGATCTCCCTGGACGGGCGGCTGCTGGGCAAGGTGCGGAACATGCACCGCTCGTACCGGTTCGACGTGACGGGACTGTCCGGGCGGCTGGCCGTGCGGTTCGTCTCCGCCTACGCCGAGGCCGAGGCCGTGCGGGGACGGCTGGGCGAGCGGCCCGCCGCCTACGCCGAGCCCTACCAGTACCTGCGCAAGATGGCCTGCTCCTTCGGCTGGGACTGGGGGCCGACCCTGGTGACGGTCGGGATCTGGCGGCCGGTGCGCCTGGAGCACTGGTCGACGGCCCGGATCGCCCGGGTGCGTCCGCTGGTCACCGTCGACGAGGGGGTGGGTGTCGTCGAGTTGGCCGTGGACGTGGAGCGGACCCGGGTCGAGGCGCCGCTCACCCTGGAGGCGGAGGTGGGCGGGGTGCGGGCCCGCGCGGAGGTCGAGGGGGCGGGCGGGGTGGTACGGCTCCGCGTGCCGGACGTGCGGCTGTGGTGGCCGCGTGGCTACGGCGAACAGCCGCTGTACGACGTCGAGTTGCGGCTGCTGCACGGCGACGACGCGCTGGACGTGTGGCGACGGCGGATCGGCTTCAGGACCGTGGAACTGGATCAACGGCCCGACGCGCACGGCACCGGCTTCACCCTCGTCGTCAACGGCGAGCGGCTCTTCGCGCGGGGCGTCAACTGGATCCCCGACGACGTCTTCCCGTCCCGGATCACCCGCGAGCGGTACCGGGAGCGGCTGGAGCAGGCCGCAAGAGCGGGCGTGGACCTCGTACGGATCTGGGGCGGCGGGATCTACGAGAGCGAGGACTTCTACGACGCCTGCGACGAACTCGGGCTGCTGGTCTGGCAGGACTTCCCGTTCGCCTGCGCGGCCTACCCGGAGGAACAGCCGCTGCGCGGTGAGGTGGAGGCCGAGGCGCGGGAGAACGTGGTACGGCTGATGCCGCATCCGTCGCTGGTGCTGTGGAACGGCAACAACGAGAACCTGTGGGGCTTCAGAGACTGGGGCTGGGAGCCGCGGCTGGCGGGGGACTCCTGGGGCGAGGGGTACTACTTGGGCGTACTGCCGCGTGTGGTGGCCGAGTTGGATCCGACACGGCCGTACACGGCGGGAAGTCCCTGGTCCGGGTCATGGGACCGGCATCCCAACGATCCGGCGCACGGCACGCACCACTCCTGGGACGTGTGGAACCGTGAGGACTACGCCGACTACCGGCTGAGCGCGCCCCGGTTCGTCGCCGAGTTCGGCTGGCAGGCGCCGCCCGCGTACGCCACGCTGCGCCGGGCGCTGCCCGGGGAGGAGCTCGCGCCCGACTCCCCCGGCATGCTGCACCACCAGAAGGCCGACGACGGCAACGGGAAGCTGGAGCGGGGGCTGGCACGGCATTTCGCCGTACCGGACGGGGACTTCGACCGCTGGCACTACCTGATGCAGGTCAACCAGGCGCGGGCGGTCGCCGCCGGGATCGAGCACTGGCGCTCGCACTGGCCGGTGTGCGCGGGCACGGTCGTCTGGCAGCTCAACGACTGCTGGCCGGTGACGTCCTGGGCGGCGATCGACGGGGACAGCCGGGAGAAGCCGCTGTACCACGAGCTGAAGCGGCTGTACGCGGACCGGTTGCTGACGCTCCAGGCACGGGACGGCGGGCTGGTGCTGGCCGCCGTCAACCAGGCGGCCGGGGAGTGGACGGCGACGCTGACCCTGCGGCGGATGTCCGTCGAGGGCGAGGTGCTGGGGCAGGTGACCGTGGAGCTGACGGCCGGGGGGCGGAGCGTGGCACGTATGGACGTACAGCACGAGCTGACGCCGGCCGGGCCCAAGGAGTTCCTCGTCGCGGACGCGAGCGGACTGCGGGCGGTGCACTTCCCGGTGCCGGACCGCGAAATCCCCTACCCTGCACCGCAGTTCGATGTCGCCCTCACGCCGGGCGGCATCACCGTCACCGCCCGCACCCTGGTCCGGGACCTGCTGCTCCAGGCCGACCGGCTGGATCCGGGGGCGCGGGCCGACCGGGGGCTGGTCACGCTGCTGCCGGGTGAAGAGGTGACCATCGGGGTGCGCGGCTGGAAGACTCCGGACTCGGAGCGTGCTCGTTCGGCCCTGTACTGCCTGGAGCCCGCCCGATGACGGCAACGCCGACCCCCCGCGTCACCATCAAGGACGTCGCCGCGCGCGCCGGTGTGTCCAAGGGTGCCGTCTCACTCGCGTTCAACCACAAGCCCGGCCTGTCGGAGGCGACCCGGGACCGGATCTTCCGGGCGGCGCGGGAGCTGGGCTGGGCGCCGAACCTCACGGCGCGGACGCTGGCCGGTTCGCGCGTGGACGTGGTGGGGCTCGCGGTGTGCCGGCCGGCGCGGATGCTCGGGCTCGAACCCTGGTACATGGAGTTCGTCTCGGGCGTGGAGAGCGTCCTGGCCGAGCACTCCTGCTCCCTGCTGCTGAGACTCGTACGGAATCTGGACGATGAGGTGGGCGTCCAGGAGTCGTGGTGGCGGGGGCGGCAGATCGGCGGGTCGATCCTCGTCGACTTCCGGGCCGACGATCCCCGGGTGGGCCTGGTGGAGCGGCTCGGGCTGCCGGTGGTCGCCGTGGGGCATCCCTCGCTGACCGGGGGGCTCACCTCCGTGTGGACCGACGACGCCACGGCCGTGACGGAGGCGATGCGGTATCTGGCCGCCCTCGGGCACCGGCGGATCGCCCGGGTGGGCGGGGCGGCGGCCCTCGGGCACACGGCGATCCGGACGGCGGCGTTCGACGAGGCGGCGGGGGCGCTGGCGCTGGCCGGGGCCTGGCAGGTCGCGACCGACTTCTCGGGCGACGCGGGGGCGCGGGCGACACGGTCGCTGCTGACTGCCGCGCCGCCGGACCGGCCGACGGCGATCGTGTACGACAACGACATCATGGCGGTGGCGGGGTTGTCGGTGGCGGCGGAGATGGGGTTGCGGGTGCCGGAGGACGTGTCGCTGCTGGCGTGGGACGACTCGCAGCTGTGCCGGCTGACGCATCCGACCTTGTCGGCGATGAGTCATGACGTGCACGGGTTCGGGGCGGAGGTGGCTCGGACGCTGTTCTCGGTGATCACGGGGAGTGAGGGCGGGTCGCATCCTGTGCCCACTCCTGTGCTGACGCCTCGGGGGTCGACCGCGCCGCCGAAGGTGTGACCTTCACCGCTCGCCATGTCAGGACTGGGCAGCCACGTTACTCATAAGTAGCATGGGATGAGCAAGCGCTCAGCGTCCTGGACCCTGGAGGAGAGCCATCGTGCCTCGTACCGTCAGGGACGTCGTCTTCGTAGACGGCGTCCGCACCCCGTTCGGCAAGGCGGGCCCGAAGGGCATCTACCACGAGACCCGTGCCGACGACCTCGTCGTGAAGGCGATCCGGGAGCTGCTGCGCCGCAACCCCGGTTTCGACCCGAAGAAGATCGACGAGGTCGCCATCGCCGCGACCACGCAGATCGGCGACCAGGGCCTCACCATCGGCCGTACCGCGGGGATCCTCGCCGGCCTGCCGCAGTCCGTACCCGGTTATTCCATCGACCGCATGTGCGCGGGCGCGCTGACGGCCGTGACCACGGTCGCCGGTTCCGTCGCCTTCGGCGCGTACGACATCGCCATCGCCGGCGGTGTCGAGCACATGGGCCGTCACCCCATGGGCGAGGGCGTCGACCCGAACCCGCGGTTCGTGAGCGAGAAGCTGGTCGACGAGTCGGCCCTGTTCATGGGCATGACCGCGGAGAACCTGCACGACCGCTACCCGCAGATCACCAAGCTGCGCGCCGACGAGTACGCCGTGCGCTCCCAGGAGAAGGCCGCCAAGGCGTACGCCAACGGCAAGATCCAGGCCGACCTGGTGCCGATCTCCGTACGCCGCACCAGCCCCGAGGCCGGTGAGACGGGCTGGGGCCTGGTCACCGCCGACGAGCCGATGCGCCCGGGCACGACTCTGGAGAACCTGTCCGGCCTGAAGACCCCGTTCCGTGTGCACGGCCGGGTCACCGCCGGTAACGCGGCCGGTCTGAACGACGGCGCCACCGCCTCGCTCATCGCCTCCGAGGAGTTCGCGCGGGAGAACGACCTCCCCGTGAAGATGCGCCTGGTCTCCTATTCCTTCGCGGGCGTCGAGCCGGAGGTCATGGGCTACGGCCCGATCCCGGCGACGGAGAAGGCGCTGGCCCAGGCGGGCCTGTCCATCTCCGACATCGGCCTGTTCGAGATCAACGAGGCCTTCGCCGTCCAGGTCCTGGCCTTCCTCGACCACTACGGCATCGCCGACGACGACGAGCGCGTCAACCAGTACGGCGGCGCCATCGCCTTCGGCCACCCGCTGGCCTCCTCCGGCGTCCGCCTGATGACGCAGCTGGCCCGCCAGTTCGAGGAGCAGCCGCACGTCCGCTACGGCCTGACCACCATGTGCGTCGGCTTCGGCATGGGCGCGACGGTCATCTGGGAGAACCCGCACTTCGAGGGGGACAAGTGAGCACCACCACCGAGCTTCTGAAGCAGGCTTCCGACCTGTTCCCGGACGAGGTCGTCACGCAGGCGCACGTACGCCACTTCGACCTCCCCGCGGGTGCCGGGCGTTTCGCCCTGATCACCCTCGACAACGGCCTGGACCACACCAAGCCGACCACCTTCGGCCCGGCCTCGCTGGCGAACCTCAACGCCGCGATCGACCAGGTCGAGAAGGAGGCGGCGGACAACGAGATCGTCGGCGTCGGCATCACCGGCAAGCCGTTCATCTTCGCGGTCGGCGCCGACCTCAAGGGCGTGGAGATCCTCAAGGAGTACGAGCACGCGCTCGCCATCGGCAAGGGCGGCCACGAGGTCTTCAAGCGGCTGTCCAAGCTGGCCGTGCCGACCTTCGCGTACTACAACGGCGCCGCGATGGGCGGCGGTGTCGAGGTCGGTCTGCACTGCACCTACCGGACCGTCTCCGCGGCCCTCCCGGCGTTCTCGCTCCCCGAGGTGTTCCTCGGCCTGGTCCCGGGCTGGGGCGGCTGCACCCTGCTGCCGAACCTGATCGGCGCCGACAAGGCCGTCTCGGTGATCATCGAGAACAGCCTCAACCAGAACAAGCAGCTCAAGGGCAAGCAGGTCCACGAGCTCGGGATCGCCGACGCGATCTTCGAGGGCGCGGACTTCCTGGAGCAGTCGCTGATCTGGACCGCCGCCGTCCTCAAGGGCGAGCTGGAGATCGAGCGCCCGGTGATCGACCGCGGCGAGGCCTGGGACCAGGCCGTCGCCAAGGGCCGTTTCATCGCGGACTCCAAGGTGCACGGCGCTGCCCCGGCCGCCTACCGCGCCCTGGACATCATCGCCGCCGCCAAGAACGGCGACCTCCAGCAGGGTTACGACGCCGAGGACAAGGCGCTCGCCGACCTGATCATGGGCGGCGAACTGCGTGCCGGCATCTACGCCTTCAACCTGGTGCAGAAGCGCGGCAAGCGCCCGGCCGGTGCCCCGGACAAGAACCTGGCCCGCCCGGTCACCAAGGTCGGTGTCGTCGGCGCCGGTCTGATGGCCAGCCAGCTCGCGCTGCTGTTCCTGCGCCGCCTGGAGGTGCCGGTCGTGCTGACCGACATCGACCAGGAGCGCGTCGACAAGGGTGTGGGCTACGTCCACGCCGAGATCGACAAGCTGCTCGGCAAGGGCCGTATCAACCAGGACAAGGCCAACCGCCTCAAGGCGCTGGTGACCGGTGTCCTGGACAAGGCCGAGGGCTTCGCGGACGCGGACTTCATCATCGAGGCCGTGTTCGAGGAGATGGGCGTCAAGCAGAAGGTGTTCGCGGAGGTCGAGGCGGTCGCCCCGGCGCACGCGATCCTCGCCACCAACACCTCCTCGCTGTCGGTGTCGGAGATGGCGTCGAAGCTGAAGAACCCCGAGCGGGTCGTCGGCTTCCACTTCTTCAACCCGGTCGCCGTGCTGCCGCTGCTGGAGATCGTCCGCGGCGAGCAGACCGACGACGCCTCCCTGGCCACGGCGTTCGGCGTCGCCAAGAAGCTGAAGAAGACCGCGGTCCTCACCAAGGACGCCCCGGCGTTCGTCGTGAACCGCATCCTGACCCGCTTCATGGGCGAGATCCAGAACGTCATCGACGAGGGCACCCCCGTCGACGTCGCCGAGAAGGCCGTCGAGCCGCTGGGCCTGCCGATGTCGCCGCTGGTCCTGCTGGAGCTGGTCGGCCCGGCGATCGGCCTGCACGTCTCCGAGACGCTCAACAAGGCGTTCCCGGACCGCTTCACGGTCTCCCCGAACCTCAAGGCGGTCGTCGAGGCGGGCAAGCGCGGCTTCTACGTCTACGACAGCGGCAAGCCCGAGCTCGACCCGGAGGTCGCCGCGCTGCTGAAGCAGGGTGACAGCGTCCTGACGGAGGAGCAGGTGCGCGACCGGGTCCTGGACGCGGTGGCGCAGGAGATCGGCATCATGCTCGACGAGGGCGTCGTCGCCGAGGCGCAGGACATCGACCTGTGCCTGATCACGGGCGCCGGCTGGCCGTTCCACCTGGGCGGCATCACGCCGTACCTGGACCGCGAGGGCGTCTCCGAGCGGGTCAACGGCAAGAGGTTCCTGGCGCAGGGCGTGGCGAGCGTCCCCGCGTAACGCGTAACCCCTGAGGGGGGTGGGGCGTACGGTAACGATCCGGACGCCCCACCCCCCTTCCGTATGTCGCCACGGATAGGATCCTCACACAATCCGACCATTGTATACCTGACCCTGACGGTCTCCACGAGAGACCGCCAGGTGTCCTCGAAGGAGTCTTTCGTGGCGTCCTCCCGCCGCCGCCCACCCCGACGCCGGGTGTGGCCCAAGATCAGGCTCCTGCTCCTGGTGGCGGTGGTCGCCGCCGGCGGCACGGCGTTGTATCCCGTGTGGAAGGCGGCGAACCCGGACCCGCCCGAGCTCAAGGTCCGCTACCGGACCGACACTCCGGCCACGGCCTCGGCGGCCAAGCCGTCGTTCGAGGTCTTCAACGACACCGAGAAGGCACTGCCGTTGAGCGATGTGACGCTCCGGTACTACTTCACGGCCGACGGCGCCCCGGGTCCCTCGTCGTACGCCTTCAACTGCGTCAACGCCGCCTTCGGCTGCTCGAACGTCGCAGGCCGGGTCGTCACGATGGACAAGGCCACCGACACCGCCGACCACTATCTGGAAGTCAGGTTCACGGCCGGCGCGGGCAGCCTGAGGCCGGGCGCCAACAGCAAGGGCATCGACCTCCAGCTCTTCCGCACCGACCACAAGCGGCTGAAGCAGTCCGACGACCGCTCCTTCGACGCCCGGATGACGTCCTACAAGGAGGCGGAGAAGGTCACCGCGTACAAGCGGGGCGTCCTCGCCTGGGGTGAGGAGCCGGACGGCACCAAGGCGAGCGACGAGAAGAAGGCCTCGGCGAAGGCCGCCGCGCCCGACCCGGTGCCGGCTCCCCCGGCCGGAGTGCTGTTCGACGACTTCACCTACCAGGGCCCCAAGGACCCGGCCCTGTTCAAGCACGGCTGGCTGGTCCGCACCAGCAAGGGCGGCCCCGGCATCGAGAACACCTGGTCGGCGGGGAACGTCACCTTCCCCACCGCCGAGGGCGCCCTGGCCGACGGCCAGGTGCTCAACCTGCGGGCGAGCACCGACGGCACCAAGGCGGGCACCAGACAAGCGAGTCTGGGCACCCGGAGCAGCGAGTTCCGCGACGGCACGTACGCGGCCCGCATCCACTTCAGCGACGATCCGGCGAAGGGCGAGGGCGGCGACCACGTCAACCAGACCTTCTACACGATCGGCGGCAGCGGCGCGAAGTACAGCGAACTCGACAACGAGTACATGCCGAACGGCGGCTGGGGCCGTCTCGGTCCCAAGCTCGACACCGTGTCCTGGTACGACCACGAGAGCAACGACCGCGTCTACAGGACGACCAACAAGAGCCTCGACGGCTGGCACACCATGATGATCACCGTCGAGGACGACGTCGTCACCTACCGCATGGACGGCGAGAAGCTCTTCTCCAGCGACGGCAAGTACGCCCCGCGCTCCGGGATGTCCGTGAACTTCAACCACTGGTTCGTGGATCTGCCGTTCAAAGGCGACCGCGCGTGGGACATGAAGGTGGACTGGCTCTACTACAACGCGAACGAATCCCTGTCGGTGAAGGAAGTCCGGTCCGCGGTCGAGGACTTCACCGGCGAGGGAATGAACTACTTCGACACGGTTCGGGAGTCCCGGTGAGGAAAAGGCGGTCCAACGCCCACAGGCACGCTGCAGAGGCTGCGGAGAACAAGCCGGTGGTGAGCCGGCGTTCCGCGCTGCTGATGGGTGGCACAGGAGGCGTCGCGATGGCCGGCGGCGGCGCGTGGCTGGGCCAGGTGGTGGCACAGCCCGCCGCCGCGCCGGCCGCCGAGGGAGCCATCGGAGGCCTCACCACGCCTCCTCTCTACGCCCCCTCGGGCCGTCGCCCCAAGTACCGCCGGGCCAGTTGGTCCCAGCAGTTCCAGGCCTCCCACGGCTGGACGCCGGGCGGCGCGGGCACCGCGTCGGCCGAGGCGAACGACAAGTCCGTCTTCGTGCGCGGCACCCAGTCGGTCCGGGTGACCACGAACGGCACCGGCAAGCAGTCGTACGTCCGCAAGACCGGCATGCCCGCGATGAGCATGAGCGGCAAGATGATCCGGCTCGTCTTCCGCGTCGACGACGTCACGAACCTGTCCAAGATGGTCTTCTACCTGGGCAGCGGCTCCCTCGCGAACCACTTCGCCTGGACGTTGCACGCCCACTCCAAGACGGGGGCCAACTACGTCCAGTCCGGGGAGTGGGTGACGGTCCACGTCCAGTGGGCCGACGTCAACGCCGCGGCCGGCACGTACTCCATCGGCGCCGGCGGCAAGCCGTCCACGAAGACCGGCTTCACCGACATGTCGTTCGCCGTGTACGACGACGCGGGCGGCCCGGTGACGTACCGGCTCCAGGCCGTCGAGCTGATACCGGACACCGTCTCGGTCTTCCCCAAGGGCGTCGTCTCCCTCACCTTCGACGACTCCCACAAGTCGATCCACGACCTGGCCCGCCCGGTCATGGACCGCTACGGCTTCCCCGGCACGGTCTACAACATCGCCGACGCCATCGGCACGGGCAGCTTCCTGACGCTGGGCCAGATGCGCTCGATGCAGGACTTCTCCGGCTGGGAGATGGCGGGCCACTCGTACGCGAACGCCGTCCACACGGCGAGCTATCCCAAGCTCACCGCGGAGGAGGCCGACGCCGACTTCCGCAAGCTGCGCGAGTGGCTGGTGTCCAACGGCTTCACCAGCGAGCACTTCGCCTATCCGCACGGCGCGTTCCAGAAGACGACCGACGGTGTCCCGGTCGACCAGATCGCGAGCCGGCACTTCACCACGGCCCGGTCGATCATCTCCGAGACGATCGAGTCGTTCGCCCCGGCGATGCCGTACCGCCTCAAGGCGCTGACCGGCATCAACGACGGCACCGGCATCGGCGGTACGGCGTTGTCGAAGCTCACGGGCGCGGGCGGCCGGCTCGACCGCTGTGTGAACAGCGGCGACTGGCTGATCCTCTGTCTGCACAAGGTCACCGAGGGCGCCCCGACGAAGAGCACCGAGATCGGCAAGGCGGGCCTGGAGACGCTGATGAAGGCGATCGACGACCGGGACATCCCGGTGCTGACGGTCGAGGAGGCGATGGCCTCGTACACCTGAGGCCCCGACACATGGGAGAGGGGCGCCCCCGGCCGCCCCTCTCCCATGCCGTCCGACGGACCCGGCCTACCAGCCGCCGCCCTGCCCGTATCCCTGCCCCTGGCCCTGACCCTGCTGCCAGGACGGGTCCGGGTACGGATATCCACCCTGCTGGGGGTCGTGGCCCTGGCCCGGGTAGGACTGCTGGTACTGGTCGGGGTGGCCGTCGTACCCGCCCTGCCACTGCTGCCGGCCGGCCGGTTCCGGTGTCCCCCAGCTCACGCGCTGCTGCGGGACACCCGCGTGCTGCTCCTCGTCGTATCCCGGGATCGGCTGCGGCTGGGCCGGGATGCCGCCCGCCGGGCGGGGCCGGGTGCGCAGGGCCACGCCCTCCAGACGCATCAGCTGGAGCGTCTCGGTGACCTTCTTGTCGGAGTACGGGTCCTCTTCCTCGAAGATCTCCGTCACCTCGGACTCGTGGTCACCGGCCACGGACACCTCGACACCGCCCTGGCGGGTGCCCCAACTGCCCTTGTGCAGGGTGAACAGGGCGTAGAACCGCAGCGGGGTCAGCAGGGTCAGCTGGATCACGCCGTAGATGGGCGCGAGCAAGAACATGCCGAACCGCTTGACCAAGCCCATGCCCCGGCGCGGGAAGTCGAGGTAGCGCACATTGCGCAGGTAGCCCATCAGCACCATGAAGATCAGGTAGTCGCCGATGTGGCGGACGAACTGCTCGGGCTTGATGATGGGCAGGATGACCATCGAGTAGAACATCGCCGACCCGAAGACCAGCCACAGCGCGAGTTCCATGCAGGTCAGCCAGAAGGCGGGACGGTACTTCTTCTGGTGCCGGAAGGCCCACAGCGACTCGCGGAAGAAGGACTTGTTCCAGCGGACCTGCTGGCGCAGGAAGTGCGGCAGCTTCTCGGGGACGGCGGTGTAACCGACGGCCGTCTCCTGGAAGACGACCTGGCCTTCCATCAGGCAGTAGTTGGTCATGCGGCGGTCGTCGCCGAAGACGGCCGGCTTGCCCAGGAACTGCTGGCCCAGGAAGTCCGGCAGGTACTTGCGCACCAGCGTGCCGCGGTACGCGGAGAGCGCGCCGCAGCAGCACAGGACCGACTTCAGCCGGGAGTAGGCGGCCCGCTCGAAGAGGAACGAGTTGCCGTAGCGCAGGTCCTGGAGGCGGGTGAAGATGTTGCTGTCGTGGTTGAGCGCCAGCACCATGCCGGTGGAGGCCATGATCTTCTCGTCGGCCAGCGGCAGCAGCAGCTCACGCACGGTGTCCCGGGACAGCACGGTGTCCGAGTCGACGCAGAGGAAGATGTCCGAGTACGGGGCGGCCTCGAAGCCCAGCGCCAGCGCCTCGCGTTTGCCCTTGTTCTCGGGCTGGACGCTGACGGTGTACTTGACGCCCTTGGCCTCGAACTCGCGGCGCATCCTCTTCGCCGCGCGGATGCCGGAGTCGTCGGCGCTGGCGTCGTCGATGATGTGGATCTCGTTCGGCAGCCGGCTCTGCGCGAGGAGGCTGCGCATGCCCTGCTCGAACATCACCGGGTCCTCGTTGTAGATCGGGATGACCGCGGTGACCCAGGCGTTCTCCAGGTACTCCAGCTCCTCCCGCCCGGCCTTGGCCGGACGGTAGAAGAGGGCGCCGAACATCTTCAGGGACAGCAGGCCCATGGCACCCATCGAGTACAGGTGCAGCGAACCGGCGTCGAGCCGGGTGGCGATGAGCACGGCCAGGCCCAGGAAGACGAAGTACGAGACCTTCAGGTGCCGCCGCTTGCGGTGCGCGCGACGGCCCCCGGAGTCGACGGCCCCGGGTATGTACGTGTCTTCGGATGTCACAGCTTGACCACCCGCGGGTGATCGGCGGACCTGCCCCGGGTGTCGAAGAGCGCCCGGGCCCGGCCGGCGAGCTCCTCCAGGTCGATCTCACGGTGCGGCTGGAGCAGGATGGTGAGGTCGGCGGCCTCGGCGGCGGCGAGATAGTCACCGGCACGCTCGACGGACACACCGCCGACGCGCCAGTCCTCGACGCGCGGGTCGAAGTAGACGAGTTCGGCACCGCGCGCGAGGAGGTTCTCCGCGACGGCCAGCGCGGGGCTCTCGCGCTGGTCGGAGATGTCCGGCTTGTAGGTCACGCCGAGCAGCAGCACCCGGGACCCGCGCACGGCCTTGCCCTGGTCGTTGAGCAGATCGGCCGCCCGGTTGACGACATGCACGGGCATCCGCTGGTTGATCTCCTGCGCCAGCTCCACGAACCGGAACGGGATGCCCAGCGAACGGACCTTGTACGACAGGTAGTTGGGGTCGATCGGGATGCAGTGCCCGCCGACGCCGGGGCCGGGGTAGAAGGGCGCGAACCCGAACGGCTTCGTCGACGCGCACCGGATGGCATCCCACAGGTCGACGCCGATCTCACGGCAGAACATCGACATCTCGTTGACGAGCGCGATGTTGACGTGCCGATAGGTGTTCTCCAGCAGCTTGGCCATCTCGGCCTCGCGGGTGCCCTTGGCCTCGACGACCCGGTTCACGAAACGCTCGTAGAGGGCGCGGGCGGCCTTGGTGCAGTCGGCCGTGCTGCCGCCGACGACCTTGGGCGTGTTCTCCAGCCCGTAGGCGGCGTTGCCCGGGTCGATGCGCTCCGGGGAGAAGGCGAGGTGGAAGTCGGCGCCGACGCGCAGCCCACCGGCCTCCAGCCGGGGCCTGACGACCTCGTCGGTGGTCCCCGGGTACGTCGTCGACTCCAGCACCACGAGCGTGCCGGCGCGGAGATGGGCGGCGATGTCGTCCACGGCCGCGTGCACCGCGCCGAGGTCCGGAGCACCGTGGTCGGTGAGCGGCGTCGGCACACACACCACGACCGCGGCGGCGTCCGCGATGACCCCGGCCCGGTCGGTGGCCTCGAAGCCCCGCTCCAGCATGCCGCGCACATCGGAGTCGGTGATGTCGTCCACATGCGAACGGCCGGCGTTCAGTCCGTCGACCACCCGTCGGCTGCGGTCGAGACCGACCACCTTCAGGCCCGCTACGGCCGCGGACCTGGCCAACGGCAGCCCCACGTAACCGAGTCCGACAACGACGAGATCCACCGTGGAGGATCTGCTCACGACATCATTCCCCAACCCCCGTTGCCGCGGCCCCGGTCGGACGCAGCGGCAACCGGCCCCCCAGCAAAAATCGAACAATGCAAGGAGGTTAACAAGACCTTCACTTCTTGACCATGTTCACCCGAGGTGCATCTCGTCACGCACACATCCCTACAACCCTTGGCACACTTCGTGTGTCTGGAGCGATGGGAGCCTCAGGAAGAACGGGGTTTCAGATCTCCCGCCAGGCCTCCAGAGCGAGCCCCGGTTCGTCCTTGCGGCGGGTGAGCAGCAGCTTCCCGGTCGACGGGGAGAGGGAGGCCGCGACGACCTCGTCATGCTCGTCGAGCGCCAGCGACACCATGGCGTCGGCGGGCAGTTGGGGACCGGACTCGGTCCACCAGGCCCCCGCGGACTCCTGTTCGGTCGGATAGGCGGCGAAGGCGACCCGGCCACTCGACGACCGCTGGGCGAGCACGGTGCAGTCGTGCCCCTCGATCTCACAGCGCACGGCGGACACGGGCCCCGGCCCGGCGGAGGCGATGAGCGTCACCGGCTTCTCCCCCGGGCGCCAGGCGCACAGGTCGCCGGAGGCGTCCGTGAAGAAGAGGGTGGTGTGCTCGGCGGACGTGGAAAGGGCCCGGAGTGTCCCCTCCCGGACCGCCACATCCACGCCCTCGGTCCGCACCGGCGTCTTTCCGTGTTCCTCCTGCCGCCAGTGCAGGATCCCGCCCGGCACGGACGCGAACACCGCGACCATCCCCGACTCCCCCGTCACGGCGGCCAACTCGCCCTCGACGTCGTGCCCCTCGAGGTCCTGCCAGGGTCCCCAACCGCCCTTCATCTTCTGGTTGCGCAGGCTCACCCCGCCGCCGTTGTTGCGGACGAAGACGTAGGCGCGCCCCGCGGAGTCCACGGCGACGGCCGGCGGGCCCGTCCGGTCGCCCTTCTTGTCAGGGTGGCCGATCGGGATCCAGTCCAGGGGCGCGAGCCGGGGCCGGAAGTGCGTGGAGTGCACGAGCCCCGACTCCCCCGGCACGGTGGGCCGCCAGGCGGCCAGGTGGGCATAACCGTCGGCGCCCTGGCCGACCGCCGGGCCCGGGTGCAGCTTCTGGTGGCCGCCGACGGTTCGGGGGGCGTCGTCCCAGGGGCCGGCCGGGCCGCGTTCCGCCCGGCACAGCACGGCGTCGCCGGAGGGCAGGTAGACGGTGAGGCGGCCGTCGCGGCCGCGGATGAGCCAGTCGCCGTTCACCAGTTCACTTTATGCGGGCCGAGGGGGTCGGCGCGCGGCCCGGCACTGCCTGGCGGCCATCTCCCGTGCGACCCTGACCACATGCACGACACCGCGCCTCTCCTCGTCGTCGTCGACGCCGCGAACGTCGTCGGTTCCGTACCCGACGGATGGTGGCGGGATCGTCGGGGTGCGGCAGAGCGGTTGCGGGACCGGTTGGCGTCGGACGGGGTGCCGGGGATGGCCGGGCCGGTGGAGATCGTGCTCGTGGTGGAGGGAGCGGCGCGGGGGGTGGAGTCCGTGGCCGGGGTGCGAGTGGAGTCGGCGATAGGCAGCGGGGACGACCACATCGTCGAGGTGGTCGCGGGGGCGGGTGCGCGTCCCGTACTGGTCGTCACGGCGGACCGGGAGCTACGGAGGCGGGTCGGGGAGCTGGGAGCGGAAGTGGCGGGGCCGCGCACGGTACGTCCCTAGGGTCTGTCGTTTGGATCAGGTCGCAGGGAAGCGACTGTTCTGCTCGGTGCCGGCGAGCGGGGTCTGGTGCGTGCCTCTGCAAGGCGGAG